>SKNG01000254.1 GCA_007120685.1 Paracoccaceae bacterium
ATCGGCGAGCCGGGCACGCAGCTGACCATGCGCACCTTCCATATCGGCGGGATCGCGCAGGGTGGCAGCCAGTCCTTCCAGGAGGCGGGCCATGCCGGCACGATCGAGCTGCGCAACCCCAACACGCTGGAAAACGCCGCGGGCGATCTGATCGTGCTGGGCCGCAACATGCAGGTTGCCATCATCGACGCCAACGGGGTGGAACGCGCCAGCCACAAGCTGGGCTACGGCACCAAGCTGTTCGTTCGTGACGGGCAGGACGTGGCGCGGGGCGACAAGCTGTATGAATGGGACCCCTACACCCTGCCGATCATCGCCGAAAAGGCGGGCCGGGCGAAATTCGTCGATCTGATCGCGGGCCTTTCGGTACGCGACGAGACCGACGAGGCCACCGGCATGACGCAGAAGATCGTCACCGACTGGCGCTCGGTGCCCAAGGGCGGCGATCTGAAGCCCGAGATCATCATCATGGACCCGGAAACCGGCGAGCCGGTGCGCACCGAGGCCGGCAACCCGGTTACCTATCCGATGTCGGTCGATGCCATCCTGTCGGTCGAGGACGCGCAGGACATCCGTCAGGGCGATGTGGTGGCGCGGATCCCGCGCGAGGGCGCCAAGACCAAGGACATCACCGGCGGTCTGCCGCGGGTGGCCGAACTGTTCGAGGCGCGCCGGCCAAAAGATCACGCCATCATCTGCGAAATTGACGGCTATGTGCGCTTCGGCAAGGACTACAAGAACAAGCGCCGCATCACCATCGAACCCGTGGACGAAAACGTGGACACGGCCGAATACATGGTGCCGAAGGGCAAGCACATCCCGGTGCAGGAGGGCGATTTCGTCCAGCGCGGCGATTACATCATGGACGGCAACCCGGCGCCGCATGACATCCTGCGCATTCTGGGGATCGAGGCGCTGGCCAACTACCTGATCGACGAGGTGCAGGACGTCTACCGGCTGCAGGGCGTAAAGATCAACGACAAGCATATCGAGGTGATCGTGCGGCAGATGCTGCAGAAATGGGAGATCCTCGACAGCGGTGAAACCACGCTTCTGAAGGGCGAGACGGTCGACAAGTTCGAGTTCGACGAGATGAACGAGAAGGCCATCGCCACCGGGCTGCAACCGGCGCGGGGCGAGCCGATCCTGCTGGGCATCACCAAGGCGTCGCTGCAGACCCGCAGCTTCATCTCGGCGGCTTCCTTCCAGGAAACCACGCGGGTGCTGACCGAGGCGTCGGTGCAGGGCAAGCGTGACCGCCTTGTGGGGCTGAAGGAAAACGTCATCGTCGGCCGGCTGATCCCGGCGGGCACCGGCGGTGTGGCGACCGCCACCCGGCGCATCGCGGCCGAGCGTGACCAGAAGGTCATCGACGCCCGCCGCGCCGAGGCCGAAGCCGCAGCGGCACTGGCCGCCCCGGCCGAGGGCGAAGCGCCAGAAGCCGCCGCCGAGGAAAGCCGCGACTACTGATTCTGTCCGGCAACTGAAAAAACGCCCTCCGGCCCCGTGCCGGGGGGCGTTTGTCATTCCGGCCGATAGCGACGAAGATGCGGCCTGCGCGGCACCGGGCCGGGCGAGAGCCGGGAAAGGCCGTCAATGCTGAAGCCCATTCGCAACCGTATCGCAGTGCTGATCCGGTTTTCCTATCCCGCTGCCAACGGCACCCGCGCAACGCAGCAAGGGCCAGAGGAAGCGAGGCGCCTGCTATACGATCCCGCCCGGATGGAGCGCCGCTTCACCCTGTTCCAGGCGCTGACCCTGCCCTCGCTTCTGGCCCAGACGGATGCCGATTTCACCACCATCCTGCTGGTCGGCCAGGACCTGCCGCAACCGGCGCGCGCGCGGTTGAAACGCCTGATCGCACCGCTGGCCGATGCCCGCATCGTGGCCCTGCCGCCGCTGCCGCATTTCCGCGCCACGCGCCGCGCCTATGACCGCGCGCTTAGCCCGGATCTGACCCATCTGACCACCGTGCGGCTGGATGACGACGACGCCATGGCCATCGACCTGATTGCCCGGATGCGTGCCGCGATCCCGCACCTGCTGGCGCTGTCGGGCCCAGACACGCCCAGCGTGATGTCCTACCATAACGGGCTGTATCTGCAGATCAACGCCAGCGGAAACCGCATCTTCGGTGCCATCGAGCGCACGCCGCTCGCCGTCGCTACCGCCATGATCGCCCCGGTCACGCGGCGCGATACCGTCTTTTCGCGCAATCACCGCTTGCTGCCGCAGTTCTTCACCGGCTGGTCGGATACCTCTCGGCCCGCCTTCATCCGCACCGTCCACCGCGACAACGACTCCGACCCCAGCTCCAGTGGCCAGGTGATCGACCTGACCGAGGCCGATCAGCGCGCCACGCTTGCCGCGCATTTCGCCGTCTCGCTGGAAGGGTTGCGCGCGTTGGCCCCATAGGGCTTTGTGGTGCGGCAAGGGGGATGCGATGGCATTGTCGGACAACGCGCGCGGGGCGCTGATGATGGCAGCCAGCATGGCGGCCTTCACGCTGAACGACACGCTGATGAAGCTGGTCTCGGCCGATCTGCCGCTCTTTCAGGCGATGTTCCTGCGCGGCGTGCTGACCACGCTGGCCTTCCTGTTGATCGCCTGGCGCATGGGGGCGCTGGCGGTGACGGTCGGCGCACGCGACCGGGGGTTGATCGTCTGGCGCGTGCTGGCCGAAGCGGGTGCGGCCTTCTTCTTTCTGACCGCGCTCTTCAACATGCCGCTGGCCAATGTCACCGCCATCCTGCAGGCGCTGCCCCTGACCATCACCCTGGCCGCCGCGCTGTTTCTGGGCGAGCGGGTGGGCTGGCGACGGCTCATGGCCATCGCGGTAGGTTTTGTGGGCGTGATGCTGATCGTGCGCCCGGATGCCGATGGCTTCGATCGCTTTGCCATCATGGCGCTGATCGCCGTGGTTTTCGTCACCCTGCGCGACCTGCTGACCCGGCGCATGTCGGCCAGCGTGCCCTCGATGACCGTGGCGCTGGCCACCGCCGGCGGCGTCACCCTGTTCGCGTTGATCGGCGGCCTGGCCGAGGACTGGGCGCGCCCCTCGCCCGCCAATCTGCTGGCGCTTTCGGGGGCTACGGTGTTCATCATCGGCGCCTATCTGCTGAGCGTCATGGCGGTGCGGGTGGGGGAATTGGGCTTCGTCTCGCCCTTCCGCTACACGGGGCTGATCTGGGCGCTGGTGCTGGGACTGGTGGTATTCGGCGACTGGCCGGATGGCGTGACCCTGGCCGGCGCGGCGCTGGTGGTGGCCACGGGCCTGTTCACGCTCTACCGCGAACACCGTCTGGCGCGGACCCTTGCCCGCGCCGCTCAGCCCCGCGCCTGATACGATTTCCAGCTGATCGCGGCGTCCATTGACAGGGCAACGCGCCTTCGAAGGCGCGTGAAAAGGACTTTCGAAAGTCCTTTTTTCGCTCCCGGGCTCTTCAACCGGATACCGAATGAAAGAGCGCGCGCACCCGGTCGGCGCTGATCCCGTAGCGCCGCGCAAACAGCGCCTCGCCCGCGCCATCCAGCAGCACCGCCGCGGGGCCGGAACGGACGCCGGAATCGTTCCAGTCGCTGACCCCGCGCACGAACATGTCGGGGTCGTGCAGGGTGATGGTGGGCATGAACTGCCACAGTTTCACATGGTTGAAATTCATCACCGTCAGCGCCTCGCCCGCCCGCGCCACCACCGACAGGCTGGGCACCCAGTACTGGCGCTGGGTCGGCTCGGCCAGGATGCCGGCGGCGGTGGGCTGGGCGATATGACCGCGGGTGAAGTCGATGGCCGTCAGCCTGTGGCGCGCGATCAGGGGCGCGGCATCGCCGGCCACGGCGCGGGTTTTCGCGACGAAATCGCAGGCCACGCCATCGTCGTCATCCATGCGGAACTGGATGCAGGGGCGCTTGTCGCGCGCGTCATTGATGATCTGCTGCATCACGCTGCGGTGCCGGCCCGGTGCCATGATGCGCAGCACCGCCTGCGGCAGGGGGGCGAGCAGGGCGCGCAACTGTTCCAGGCGATGGCTGGGCATGTCGGCGCCGATGACCACGACCAGCGTGAAATCCGGGTCGGTCTGGGCCATCAGCCCAGCCAGGGTGAAGGCCTGAAAGATTCGGAACCGTTCATCCAGCCGGGCGTCAGCGTAAAGAAATCGCGCGCGCGCCTCATGGCTGTCATGTTCGGTCTGAAACCCGCCCAGCGCTGGATAGGAAAACCGGCACAGCCCCAGAACCTGATACATGCCGCCTGCCCCCTGCTGCCGGATTGCTGCTTGCTGATACAGCAAGCGCGGCCAGGGAGGAACCATACCGCCACCCTGCACCCGGCCCGGAAAACGCGCGTCGATCCGCGCGCGAGACGGGCCTTCGAAGGCCCGTTTCCGCCGCCGATTGCGCGGTCGGCGCCAGGGCCGCCGATCAGTGCCGGTTGCTGTTGACACGCCCTGCGACTCCCCCTATACGCCGCACATCCGTGCGGGCGATAGCCTTGTGCGGGCCTGCGCAACCTAAGTGGTCATGATCCGGGCAACTGCGCCCCGATCCTCTGGAATTCCACCGCGGCGTTCGCCAGTTACGGCAACGCAGGCGGTTTTGTGCTTTGCGGACGCGCGAAGCGACGATGACAAGACATGCCCCCGAGCCCCCGCTGACGGGTGGTGGCAGACCGGGCCGCAAGACAAGGCGAGAGTATATGCCAACGATCCAGCAGCTGATCCGCAAGCCGCGGCAGCCGAAAGTCAAGCGCTCCAAGTCGATGCATCTGGAGCAGTGCCCGCAGAAGCGCGGCGTGTGCACCCGCGTCTATACCACGACGCCGAAGAAGCCGAACTCGGCCATGCGGAAGGTTGCCAAGGTGCGCCTGACCAATGGCTACGAGGTGATCAGCTACATCCCCGGCGTGAAGCACAACCTGCAGGAACATTCGGTGGTGCTGATCCGCGGCGGCCGGGTGAAGGACCTTCCGGGCGTGCGCTACCACATCCTGCGCGGCGTGCTGGATACCCAGGGCGTGAAGGACCGCCGCCAGCGCCGGTCGAAATACGGCGCGAAGCGTCCGAAGTAAGGAGAGAACAGCATGTCGCGTCGTCACGCTGCCGAAAAGCGCGAAGTCCTGCCCGATG
>SKNG01000122.1 GCA_007120685.1 Paracoccaceae bacterium
CCGTCGCCGCCGCCTTTGCCGTGCCGCTGGCGATCTTCCTGGGCCTTCTGGCCGTGCGCTACCAGAACCGCTGGCCGGACCGGCTGATCTCGGGCATCACCCTGACCTCGATCTCGCTGCCCGAATTCCTGCTCGGCTACATCATCATGTATGTCTTTGCCGTGCAGCTGGGCTGGTTCCCCTCGGTTTCCAGCATCCACGGCGGCATGAACTTCGGCCAGAAGCTATACGCCGTGGCCCTGCCGGCGATGGTGCTGACGCTGGTGGTGCTGGCGCATATGATGCGGATGACCCGCGCGGCCATCCTGAACGTCATGCAATCGGCCTATATCGAGACTGCGGAACTGAAGGGCCTGCGCAAGCTGACGCTGATCTTCCGCCACGCCATGCCCAATTCCATCGCGCCCATCGTCAATGTGGTGATGATCAACCTGGCCTATCTGGTGGTCGGTGTCGTGGTGATCGAGGTGGTGTTTGTTTACCCGGGCATGGGCCAGTATCTGGTCGACCATGTGGCGCGGCGCGATGTGCCGGTGGTGCAGGCCTGCGGGCTGATCTTTGCCACCGTCTATATCGGGCTGAACCTGATCGCCGATCTGGTGTCGATCCTGACCAATCCGCGCCTGCGACATCCGAAATGAGGGGCGCGTGATGAAGAACATCCCTCCTTCCGCCGCCATCGGCCTTTTCGTCACCGCGCTCTTTTTCCTGGCGGCCATCTTTGCGCCCTGGATCGCGCCCTACAGCCCCACCCAGATTGTCGGCGACCTGTGGGAGCCGTCATCGCGCGAGAATTGGCTGGGCACCGACAATCTGGGCCGGGACCTGCTGACGCGGATGATCTATGGCGGGCGCACCACCATCTTCGTTGCCTCGGCTGCAACCGCGCTGTCCTTCACGCTGGGCGCCATCCTGGGCTTTACCGCCGCCGTCTATGGCGGCTGGGTGGATCAGGTGATGTCGCGCGCCAATGATCTGGTCATGTCCATCCCCACGCTGATCTTTGCGCTGGTGGTGCTGTCGGTCATGCCGGTGACCATCCCCATCCTGATCCTGGTCATCGGCCTGCTGGACTCCACCCGCGTCTTCCGCCTGTCGCGCGCCGTGGCGGTGGATATCAACGTGATGGATTATGTCGAGGCCGCGCGCCTGCGCGGCGAGGGCCAGCGCTGGGTGATCTTCCGCGAGATCCTGCCCAACGCCCTGTCGCCGCTGGTCGCCGAACTGGGCCTGCGCTTCATCTTCGCCATCCTGTTCATTTCCACCCTGTCCTTCCTGGGTCTGGGCGTGCAGCCGCCGCTGGCCGACTGGGGCGGGATCGTGCGCGACAACCGCGAAGGCATCGTCTGGGGCGTGCCGGCCGCGCTGATCCCGGCCTTTGCAATCGTCACCCTGTCGATCTCGGTCAATCTGGTGGCGGACTGGATGCTCAACCGCACCACCAGCCTGAAAGGAGGGCGCGGTGTCTAGGCAACGCGAAAAGGCGCCAGAGGGCACGCCGCTCCTGGACGTGAAGAACCTGCGCATCGAGGCCACGATCTACGAGCCGGACGAGCCGCCGCGCGATGCGGTGATCGTCGATGACGTGTCCTTCACGCTGGAACGCGGCAAGGTGCTGGGGCTGATCGGCGAATCCGGGGCGGGGAAATCCACCATCGGGCTGGCGGCGCTGGCCTATGGGCGCGGCGGCATCCGGCTGGCGGGCGGGCAGATCATGCTCAACGGGCGCGAGATCCGCCAGACCGGCCCGCGTGACCTGCGCCGGCTGCGCGGCGAGGAGGTGACCTATGTCGCCCAATCCGCCGCCGCCGCCTTCAACCCCGCGCGCCGGATCATGGATCAGGTGACCGAGGCCACGCTGATCCACGGGCTGATGAGCGAGCGCGAGGCAAAGGCCCGCGCGGTGGAACTGTTCCGCGTGCTGAAGCTGCCGGATCCGGAAAACTTCGGCCGCCGCTACCCGCATCAGGTCTCTGGCGGGCAGTTGCAGCGCGCGATGACCGCCATGGCGCTCTGCCCGAAGCCTGATCTGGTGATCTTTGACGAGCCCACCACGGCGCTGGACGTGACCACGCAGATCGACGTGCTGGCCGCAATCAAGACCGCCATTCAGGAAACCGGGGTGGCGGCGCTTTACATCACCCATGACCTGGCCGTGGTGGCGCAGGTGTCAGACGAGATCATGGTCCTGCGCAATGGCAAGATGGTCGAACACGGCACCGTGCAGCAGATCATCGAGGCCCCGCGCGAGGACTATACCAAGGCCCTCGTCTCGGTCCGCCAGATCGACCATCAGGAGGCCACCCCCTCGCCCAAACCGTTGATGGTGCTCGATGGCATCACCGCGCGCTACGGGTCGATGGATACGGACGTGCTGAGCGATGTCTCGGTCGACCTGCACGCGGGCCAGACGCTGGCGCTGGTGGGCGAATCCGGGTCCGGCAAATCCACCGTGGCGCGGGTCATCACCGGGCTTCTGCCGCCGCGCAAGGGCACGGTGCATTTCGACGGGCGCGAATTGCCGCCCCGCCTGAAGGACCGCACGCGCGAGGATCTGCGCCAGATCCAGATGATCTATCAGATGGCCGATGTGGCGATGAACCCGCGCCAGACGGTGCGCACCATCATCGGCCGGCCGCTGGAATTCTATTTCGGCCTGCGCGGGCGCAAACGCAACGAACGCGTGCAGGAACTGCTGGACGCGATCGAACTGGGCAAGGGCTTCGCCGACCGCTACCCGGCGGAACTGTCCGGCGGGCAGAAACAGCGCGTCTGCATCGCCCGCGCGCTGGCCGCCGACCCCAAGCTGATCATCTGTGACGAGGTTACCTCGGCGCTGGACCCGCTGGTGGCGGACGGCATTCTGAAGCTGCTGCTGGACCTGCAGAAGCGCGAACAGGTGGCCTATCTGTTCATCACCCATGACATCGCCACCGTGCGCGCCATCGCCGACAGTATCGCGGTGATGTATCAGGGCCGGGTGCAGCGTTACGGCACCAAGACGCAGGTACTTTCGCCGCCCTTTGACGATTACACCGACCTGCTGCTGGCCTCGGTGCCGGAGATGAAGCTTGGCTGGCTGGAACATGTGCTGGCCACGCGGAAGATGGAAAGCGCGGGCAACTGACGCCGCACGGCCGAACGCGGGGTGCGGCGCCGGGTGATTGCCGTTTTCCGGCCTTGCCGATGCCACGGCATTTTGTCACATCGCCGTCACCAGGGCGCGGCCTGCGGGCGGCGGTGACAAGCGAGGACAGGATGCAGGCGATCAGCACCCCCACCACCCCCATTGCGGGGCAGAAACCCGGCACCTCGGGCCTGCGCAAGAAGACACGGGTTTTCATGCAGCCGGGCTATCTGGAAAGCTTCGTGCAGGCGATCTGGAACGGCATCGGCGGCGTGCAGGGCAAGGTGCTGGTGCTGGGCGGCGACGGGCGGTATTTCAACGATCGCGCGGCGCAGGTGATCCTGCGCATGGCGGCGGCCTCGGGGGCGGCGCGGGTGATCACCGGCGCGGGCGCCATCCTCTCCACCCCGGCGGCGTCGAACCTGATCCGGCAGCGCGGCGCGGATGGCGGCATCATCCTTTCGGCCAGCCACAACCCGGGCGGGCCGGATGCCGATTTCGGGGTGAAATACAACATCGCCAACGGTGGTCCAGCCCCCGAAGCTGTCACCGCCGCCATCCACGCCGCGAGCGAAGCGCTGGACCATTACCTGACGCTGGAAGCGCCGGATATCGACCTCTCGCACCTTGGTGAAACACGGCTTGGCGATATGGTGGTCGAGGTGGTGGATCCGGTCGCCGATTACGCCGACCTGATGGAAACACTGTTCGACTTCAAGGTGATGCGGGCGCTTCTTCAGAACGGCTTTCAACTGCGCTTCGACGCCATGCACGCCGTCACCGGCCCCTATGCGGTGGAGATACTGGAACGCCGCCTGGGCGCCGCGCCGGGCTCGGTCATCAACGCCCGGCCGCTGCCGGATTTCGGCCAGGGCCACCCGGATCCGAACCCGGTCTGGGCGAAACCGCTCTACGACGCGATGTTCGCCCCCGGCGCCCCGGATTTCGCCGCCGCCTCGGACGGCGACGGGGACCGCAACATGGTCATGGGGCGCGGCATCTATGTCACCCCCTCGGACAGTCTGGCGCTGCTGGCCGCTCAGGCGCATCTCTGCCCGGGCTATGCCGGCGGGCTGAAGGGCGTGGCACGCTCGATGCCTACCTCGCGCGCGGTGGACCGGGTGGCGCAGTCCCGCGGCTGGCCTTGCTACGCCACGCCGACGGGGTGGAAATTCTTCGGCACGCTGCTGGACGCGGGGCGGGTGACGCTGTGCGGCGAAGAGAGCTTCGGCACCGGATCGGACCATGTGCGCGAAAAGGACGGGCTATGGGCGGTGCTGATGTGGCTCAATATCCTGGCCGTAACCGGCAAGCCGGTGGCGCAGTTGATGGCCGATCACTGGGCCGAGTTCGGCCGCACCTGGTATTCGCGCCATGATTACGAAGGCATCGACGCGGCGACGGCCGAGGCGCTGATCTCCGATCTCCGCGCGGCCCTGCCCGGACTGCCGGGGCAGCAGGCGGGTGGGTTGCGCATCGAAAGCGCCGAGGATTTCGCCTATACCGACCCGGTCGATGGCAGCCGGGCCGAGCGCCAGGGTATCCAGATCGGCTTTGCCGGCGGCGAGCGGGCGGTGCTGCGGCTCTCGGGCACCGGCACCGAAGGGGCGACACTGCGGGTCTATCTGGAGGCCTATGAGCGCGTGCCCCGGGGCGATGACACGCAGGCGGCGCTGGCACCGGTACTTGCGGCGGTGGAGGCGCTGGCCGGGATCAGGGCGCGCACCGGCCGGGCGGGACCGGATGTGGTGACCTGAGGCGGCGTTGCAGCGGCGGGAGGGTCAGGGGGCTGCCGCCCCCTCTGGCCTGCGGCCATTCACCCCCGCGCGTATTTGAGGCAAGATGAAAAGGAAGACTTTTCATTGCCTTGAGAACTGATGTTGAGGCAGCGTCACAACTGTCTGCGGGCAGCCAGCGCGGCCGCGATGGTGCCGTCGTCCAGATAGTCCAACTCGCCCCCCATCGGTACGCCCTGGGCCAGCGTGGTTACCGTTA
>SKNG01000056.1 GCA_007120685.1 Paracoccaceae bacterium
ATAGAGAATCGGCGCGAAGGTCTCCTCGCGCACCACCTCGCTCTGCGCCGGCATCTCCACCAGCGCCGGGGTCACATAGGCGCCGCCGGCCACGCCCTCGGCCGGCTTGCCGCCATGCACCGTGCCGCCCTCGGCCCGCGCGCGCTCCAGCGCCGCCATCATCCGCTCGCGCGCCTCTGCGTCGATCAGCGGACCGACCAGCGTGCCATCCTGGCGCGGGTCGCCGACGGCGAGGCTCGCGTAGGCCGCCGTCAGCCGTGCCACCAGGTCATCGGCAATATCCTCATGCACGATCAGCCGGCGCAGCGAGGTGCAGCGCTGCCCGGCCGTGCCCACGGCCGAGAACACGATCGCCCGCACCGCCATTTCCAGGTCGGCCGAGGGCGCGACGATCATCGCGTTGTTGCCGCCCAGTTCCAGGATCGACCGGCCGAAACGTTGCGCCACCTTCGGCGCCACGATACGGCCCATGCGGGTGGACCCGGTAGCCGAGACCAGCGGGATATCCGGCGCCGTAACCAGCGCATCGCCCTGTTCGGCCCCACCGATGACCACCTGCAACAGCCCCTCGGGCGCGTCATCGCCGAAACGGGCCAAGGCGCGGTTGAATATCGCCTGGCAGGCCAGTGCGGTCAGCGGGGTCTTGTCCGAAGGCTTCCAGATCACCGGATCGCCGCAGACCAACGCCAGCGCCGTGTTCCAGGACCAGACGGCGACGGGGAAGTTGAAGGCGGTGATAACGGCGGCCGGGCCCAGCGGATGCCAGGTCTCGCGCATCACATGGCCGGGGCGTTCGCTGGCGATGGTCAGGCCGTAAAGCTGCCGGCTCAGGCCCAGGGCGAAATCGCAGATGTCGATCATCTCCTGCACTTCGCCCAGACCCTCGGAGGTGATCTTGCCGGCCTCCAGCGTGACCAGCGCACCCAGGGCATCCTTGGCCGCGCGCAACTCCTCGCCCAGAAGCCGCACCAGCTCGCCCCGGCGCGGGGCAGGCACCTGCCGCCAGGTCTGGAAAGCCGCCTGCGCGCGGGCGCGAATGCCGGGGATATCGGCCGGCGGGGTGGGTGTCAGCCGGGCAATTTCGGCGCCGTCGATGGGGCTGTGCACCGCCAGCGCCCCCTCGCGCAGGGCAGCCGGGTCCAGCCCGCAGGCGGTCAGGATGTCGGTGGCGGCGGCAGTGCTGGACATGGCGCTTTCCTCTTCGGCAGGGGCGGACGGTCGGCAACCTAGCCCGCGCCGGGACGGAACGGAAGGGGGTGGCACCGGCCTGCTCGGCTTGATTTCCGGCGCGACGGCACGATATAGAGCAGTGTAGCGCCGCGCCGCCCTGTCTGGCTGACGCGGCACGCTTGGGGATGACGCGCGATGCGCCCCCGACGCTTCCGCCAGTGCGTGCGGCACTTCGGCACCGGGCCATGCGCCCGGCAAGAAGCATTTTCGGCTGCAACCGGGCCGAGGGTCAGGATGCGGCACAGATGACAGGAAAGGATGACGCGATGAGCATGAGCACCGAGGAAATCAAGCGCCGGATCGAGGAATTGCAGGAATCCGGCATGACGCTGGCCGCCAAGGCCCTGATGCGCGAGCTGAACTATCGCGAGCGTCAGCAGGACTGACCGGCGCCCGCGTGTGTCAGCGAGACAAGATCAAACGGGGATGCGCCTGGCGCGTCCCCGTTTTCTTGTTGACGCGCCCGCTTATCGGCTGCGACTGAGCACTGCCTCGGGCCGGGCCTGCCAGATCGCGCGGGTCAGCACCCCGGCGATGGCGGCCTTGATGATGTCGCCCGGCACGAAAGCGGCCAGCGCGGTCAGCGCCTGCACCGGCGACAGACCCGCCGCCAGCATCATGCCCGCCACGCCAAAGGCGTAGAGCACCAGCACCCCGCCGACCAGCGCCGCCAGCCCGGCGACGAGCATCAGGTCCACCCCGCGCCAGCGTTCGGTGATCCAGCCGGTGACGAAGGCCGCCACCGGAAAGCCGGCCAGAAACCCGGCCGTAGGGCCGACAAAGACCCCCAGCCCACCGCGCCCGCCGGCCAAGAGCGGCAGGCCCAGCGCGACCAGTAGCAGAAACAGCAGCACCGCCAGCGCACCCCGCTTCGCGCCCAGCACGCAGCCGGCCAGCATCACGCCGAGGCTTTGCGCCGAAATCGGCACGCCGGTGATCAGCATGAAGCTGGGCACCAGTCCCAGCACGGCGATCAGCGCGGCGAAAAGCGCGACAAGGGCGAAGGAACGTTCCATGGTCTAAGTCCTTTCTTCGTCAGGCGGCGCGGGCGGGGCCAGCCCGCCGCGGGCGCGCAAGGCATCGGCCACCTGTTCGGCATCGTCAAGCGCCGACAGCACCAGAGGCAGCGCCAGTTCCCGCCCCGGCCGGCGCGTGGCGCGGGCGCGCCAGGCCGCGCGCAGCGCCTCGGCCCGGGTAGCCAGCGCCGGGATCTGGCGGATGACCAGAGCCACGGCCAGCGCCACGCGGCTGGTGGGCAGGCCGAGCCGCGAAAGTGGCGCCAGCAGCCATTCGACCACCGCCATCAGATCGTCCAGCCGCGTGGTTATGGTGACCAGATTGGCCAGCCCGACAAGCGCCAGGATGCGCAGGCAGATCAGCAGGCCCAGCCGCGCCTCGTGCAGCACCAGATGCCAGATCATGATGATCGCCAGCACCACTGCCAGCGGGCGCAGAAGCCGCAGGCCCATGCGCATCGCCTGCCGGCCCAGGCTGGCGTAAAGCCCCGCCACCGCCACCACCAGCCCCGCAACAAGGCGCGGGTCGGTGACCGGCAACGCCAGCACCACCACCAGCGCCACCAGTGCCAGCTTCAACCCGGCGGGCAGGCGATGCGCCCAGGTCCGCGCCTCCAGCGTCAGGGCCAGCATGGCGGGGCTTCTCCCAGTGCCTGCATGCGGGTGGTGAAGGCGGGCAGAACGGCATCGACCGGGCCATCTGCCTCGATCCGGCCTTCCTCCAGCCAAAGAACACGATCGAAACCGGCGATCTGCCTCGGATCATGGGTCACCAGAACGATCTGCTGTGCCAACCCGTCCAGGGCGCGATGCAGCTGCATGGTGGTGGGGACATCGAGGCCGCTGAAGGGCTCGTCCAGCAGGATCGCGGCGGGTTCCATCGCCAGCACGGCCATCATGCAAAGAAAATGCCGCTGGCCCTGCGACAGGGCCTGCGTCTGCCGCGCGGCCCAGCCTTCGCGGCCATGCGCGGCAAGGACGGCGCGGGCCTTTTCGCGGGCCTCGGCCCGTGGCGCCCCCAACTGGCGGAGGCCGAAGGCGATTTCCTCTTCCACCGTGGGGAAGATGATCTGGTGATCGGGGTTCTGAAACAGGATGCCCAGCCGGCGGATCGCGCCTGCCCGGTCGGCCAGCATGTCGGTCCCGTCGATGCGCACCCGCCCCTGGTCCGGTGCCTGCAACCCGGCGATAACGCGCAACAGGCTGGACTTGCCCGAACCATTGCGCCCGACAATGCCGATGCGCCGTTCGGTCAGGGCCAGCGTCATGGGTGCCAGCACCAGCCGGTCGGCGCGGGTGAGCGCGATATCGTCAAGAAGGATGCCGGGGGTGCTGAGGGTGCTGGGGGTGCTGGACACGGGCAGGGGGGCTTGCGAAGGGTCTGGCAAAGGCTCTCCCATGCGGCGGGCCGAAGGGCAAGAGACCGGCGCCGGGCTACAGTATCTCGTGGATGTGGTAGCGCGGCCCGTCAGCCAGCCTTTCGCCGATACCCACCGCCAGGAGCCGGTTCAGCCAGGCATAAGCCAGCGCCGATGTCTCGAACCTCGGGGCGATGCGGAAATACATCTCTTCGGGCGATACCTGCTGCCCCGCCGCCAGCCGGGCCATCACCGCATCCGGGCCGTGGCGCATGCCGTCATAGGTCATGTGGATCAGCGCCCCGTCATCGGTGCGGATGCTCAGGCGCACGTCCAGCAGAAGCACGCCGTCGGCCCGGGTCAGCGCCCAGTCGCCCCCGCCGGGCAGCACCGTGCCGCAGACCCGCTCGCCACTGACGCTGCCGCCCAGCACCGGCACGATCTTGCGGTCGCCCTGCGGGGTCTGGCCCAGGCGCTGCGGTGCGTCCAGAATCGCGGTCAGTGTCATCAGCGGGCGGGTGCGCAACGGCAACATGTCTGACCTCTTCTGCTTCTTCCCGGGCAGGCCAAAGCCTAGCCGAGACAGGATTGAACAACAATATTGTTCGACAAAAACGCGCTCAATCTGGTATTGCATACTGTTGTAGGCCGCAGCGTTTCGAAATACTGTGCCGCTTGCTTGTCTCGCCCCGGCATGTCGTTGCAGATCGAAACATGCAGGGGAAAGGATACTGGGGATCCAATGCAGATGAATGTTGCCGAGGCCCGTCCGTCGCTCAGTTCGCCCGATCTTGTGGTGCAGGCGATCATGTCCGGCGTCTATTCCGGCCGCATGGTGCCGGGTCAGCGTCTGGTCGAGGCCGATCTGACCCGCAACCTGGGCGTCAGCCGCGGCCCGGTGCGCGAGGCGCTGAAGCGGCTGGCGGCCGAGGGGCTGGTCACGCTGAACCGCCACCGCGGCGCCTATATCCGCGCCCTCTCGCGCAGCGAAGTGCATGACACGCTGATCGTGCTGGAGGTGCTGGTGGGGCTGGTGTCCCGGCTGGCGGCAAAGAACATCGACAAGGGCGACAACCGCGCCCTGATGGCCGCGCAGTTCGACCGTCTGATGGCCGTGCGCGAGAACAGCGATTTCATGGCCCTGCTGAAGGAACGGCGCGATTTCTACGACGTGCTGATCCGCATCGCCGAGAATGCCGAGGTCTCGCGGCTGATGCCGCTGATGCAGATCCATCTGTTGCGGCTGCAGTTTCAGTCCTATCTGACGCATGAACACCGCGAAAAGCAGTTTCTGGATTACAAGGCGATTACCGAAGCGGTTCTGGCCGGCAACGGCAACCGCGCCGACCGCGTGACCCAGATCCACATCCGCCGCACCCGGATCCTGCTGTCGCGCCTGCCGGAAGAGGCCTTCGCCCAGTCCTGAACGCCCCCCGGCCGGGCCGCCCCGCCTCTGCCCCGGAAACGCCGCGCCTTTGGCATTGCGCTGCGGGTTATTGTCGGACATTCTTGTTCTACAATGCTGGCAAGGGAGGCAGGCATGGCGATTCTGGTAACGGGCGGCACCAAGGGGATCGGGTTGGAGATCGGCAAGGCATTCGGCGGGCCGGGGCGGCGGGTGTTCCTGAACTATCACGGCGACAAGGCGGCGGCCGAGGCGGCGCGCGATACGGTGGCCGCAACCGGCGCCGAGGTGGTGCTGATCCAGGCCGACGCCGGCACGCCCGAGGGCTGCGCGGCGATGGCCGAGGCGGTGCGCGCGGCCGGGGCGCGGCTGGAACAGCTGGTGCATTGCGCCGTCGATGCCTATGCCAGCCCGGTGCTGGACGCCGATCCCGCCCGCTTTACCCGCGCCATCACCACCAACGGCCCGTCGCTGCTGTTTCTGGTGCAGGCGACGCTGGACCTGATGGACCGGGGCAGCACGGTGTTCTTCCTGACCAGCCGGGGCGGGCGGATCGTGGTTGAAAACTACGCCGCCATCGGGGTCGGCAAGGCGCTGTCGGAAAGCCTGGTGCGCTATCTGGCGGTCGAACTGGCACCGCGCGGCATCCGCATCAACTGCGTTGCCCCCTCCATCGTCGAAACCGACGCGGTGCGGCAGTTGTTCGGCGCCCGGGCCGGCGATCTGGTCGCCCATTCGGCGCAGACCAACCCCTCGGGGCGCGGGGTGCGGGCCGAGGATTACACCAATCTGATGAAATTCCTGGCCAGCCCCGAGGCCGAATTCATCACCGGCCAGGTGGTCTATGTGAACGGCGGCGCCAATCTGAGCGCGTGAAGGCCGGGCGGCCGGCCTGGACTGCCCGGCAGTGCCCCCTCAGGCGCCCGGCGTGATCAGCACCTTGACCTGGGTGCTGGGCTGGCGCAGCGCCTCGAAGGCATCGGGCAATTCGGCCAGGCTGACACGCTGCGAGATCATCGGCTTCGCATCGATGGCGCCCGAAGCCAGAGCATTTAGCACGATCTCGAAATCCTCGTCGACATAACCCAGCACGAACTGGATCGACAGCTCCTTCAGGATGGCCGAGATCGGCACGATGGTATCTTCCTTCATCAGCACGCCGACCACGACGATCCTGCCCAGCGGCTGTGACAGGTCGATGCATTGCTGTATCAGCCCGGGCACGCCCACGCATTCGAAGATCACATCGGGTGGCCCGCCCGCGGCATCGGCAAAGGCGGCGCCCAGATCGTCGGTCCCGGCGGGGTCGATCACGGCATGGGCACCCATGGTCTGCGCCAGATTGCGGCGGGTGGCGTTCATCTCGCTGACCACCACCGCGCGAGCGCCGGCATGGCGGGCGAAGGCCGCCACTGACAGGCCGATGGGGCCCGCGCCGATGACCAGCACCCGCGCCCCCGGCCCCATGCCGGACTTGCGCACCGCATGCAGCCCCACCGCCAGCGGTTCGACCAGCGCGCCCTCCTCGTAGCTGACGGCGTCCGGCAGGCGCACGGTCTGGCGCGCACCGACGGCGACATAATCGGCATAGGCGCCGGGCACATCCAGCGCCAGCCCGGTGATGCGGTTGAGCGGGCAGCGGATGCCCAGATCGTCCTTACAGCGGCCCAGCGCCTGACAGGCCGGATCGGAGCAGGCATTGACCGGCAGCGCCGTCACCCGGTCGCCGGGGGCGAAGGCGTCATCGCCGCTTTCCACCACCTCGCCGGAAAATTCGTGCCCCAGCACGGTGCCGTCGGGCATCAGGAACACGCCCTCCTGCGTTGCATGCAGGTCCGAGCCGCAGATGCCGCAGGCGGCGACGCGCAACACCACCTGCCCCGGCCCCGCCACCGGGCGCGGTCGCTCCTCGATCGCCAGCTTGTGGCCCAGCCCCTTGAAGATCGCTGCCTTCATGTCCTCTCCTCCCTCCATCTCTGCCAATTCGCCAACCAGATAGGTCTGATTGTTGTGCGATATTGTAAAACAATCTAGTCTTACGATTCTGGATTGTGTCAAGGTCTTTGACACGGCGAACCGAGGGAGGAAACATGGGACGCGTTCAGGACAAGGTGGTTTTCGTGGCCGGCGCCGGCACCGGTGTGGGCCGTGCGGCGATGCAGATCTTTGCCCGGGAGGGGGGCAAGGTGTTCGGCGTCTCGCGCACCGAGGCGAACCTGCGCGAGACGGTCGAGATGGTGCGCGCCGCTGGTGGCGAGGCCGATTACCACGCCGCCGATCTGGCCACCGAAGCGGGCGCCGAGGCCGCGTTCCAGGCCGCGCTGGCGAAGCACGGGCGGGTGGATATCGTGGTCCATGCCGCCGGTGTGGGCTACAGCTGGATGGAGAAAAGCCCCGGGTCGATGAACGACATCGCCGAGACCTCGCTGGAGAAATGGCGCGAGGTGCTGGACATCAACCTGACCGCCTGTTTCCTGATCTCGAAACTGGCGGTGCGGCAGATGAAGACGCAGGGCGGCGGGTCGATTGTGCATGTCGCCTCGATCTCCGGCTTTCAGGGGCTGGCCGGGGCGCATACCTACTGCGCCTCCAAGGGCGGCATGATCAACCTGACGCGGGCGATGTGCGTGGCCTATGCGGGCGACAACATCCGCACCAACTGCATCGCGCCCGGATTCATCGACACGCCGATGGTGGCTTCGGTGCTGAACCTGTTCGACGACCCGGCGGTGGCCGACAGCCTGACCCCGATGAAGCGCCCCGGCACGCCCGAGGAAATGGCCTATGGCTGCCTGTATCTGGCGTCGGACGAGGCGAGCTATTGCAACGGCACGGTGCTGGTGATCGACGGCGGCACGACGGCGCGGCAGTAAGGGCGCGCGACCGTAGCGGCGTTTTGGCCGGGCAGCACCGTCGGAAGCGGGGGTTTTGCACCCCGTCGCCATTGTTGCTCGAACCAATGGCGCAACAATGGCGACCCCCGCAGAGTATTTTTCGCAAGATGACAGGGGCGGCCGGTTTTCAGCCGGTAGTGAGGGCGGCCATCAGGATGATCGGCGCCTCGTCGGTGAAATTGGGGATGTCGGCCTGGGTTTCGGCGCCATGCGCGCCCAGCGCGGCGCGGGCGGCCCTGGCGTCGTCAAAGCGCAATTCGGCGACCAGGCGGAAGGGTGCATCGGGCGCGGTCTCGGTGGGCTGGTAGAAGGTCAGCGCGCGCAGCCCCGCGGGGTCCAGCAGGCGGCGCACCAGCGGCAGGTGATGGCCGGTGTAATAGGTCAGGTCGAAATGCTTGCCGGGCGTGTTGGGGTAGAGGACGGAAACGACATACATGGGGGCTCCTTACGCTAGCCGTTCGATCAGGGTGGCATTGGCCATGCCGCCGGATTCGCACATGGTGATCAGGCCGCGCCGGCCGCCGGTCACTTCCAGCCGGGCCAGCAGGTTGCCCATCAGCCGCACGCCCGAAGCACCGACCGGATGACCCAGCGCGATGGCCCCGCCCAGCGCGTTGACCCGTTCCGGCACCGCGCCGGTCTCTGCCTGCCAGGCCAGCACGACGGGGGCAAAGGCCTCGTTGACCTCGAAGGCGTCGATGGCGTCGATGCTCAGCCCGGCGCGGGCCAGAAGCTTGCGGGTGGCGGGGATCACGCCGGTCAGCATCAGGATAGGATCGTCGCCCGCCACGGCGAAATGGGTGACGGCGGCGCGCGGGGTCAGGCCATGGGCGCGGGCGGTGGCTTCCTCCATCATCAGCACCGCACCTGCCCCGTCGCTGACCTGGCTGGCGTTGCCTGCCGTCACCGACCAGCGAATCTGCGGATAGGCGCGGGCGATATCCGCATCGAAGAAGGCGGGTTTCAGCCCGGCCAGTACCTTTTCGGTGGTATCGGGGCGCAACCCCTCGTCGCGGTCGACGGGGCCGGCGGGGGTGTCGATGGGCAGGATGTCGCGCGCGGTCAGCCCACCCTCACGCGCCTCAAGCGCCAGCCGGTGCGAGCGCGCGGCGAGGGCATCGAGCGCGCGGCGCTTCAGATCCCAGCGCGCGGCGATCAGTTCGGCCGATATGCCCTGATGCACGAAGCCGTCGGGGAAGCGGGCGCGCAGCATGGGGCCCAGATTGTCCTTGCCCAGCCGGTTCGCGCGCATCGGGACGCGGCTCATCATCTCTACCCCGCCGGCGATGACCACGTCATAGGCGCCGGCGATGATGCCCTGGGCGGCGAAATCCATCGCCTGCTGGGCCGAGCCGCATTTGCGGTCCAGGGTCACCGCCGGCACGCCGACCGGAAACCCCGCCGCCAGCGCCGCCTGCCGGCCGATATTGCCGGCCTGTTCGGCCACCTGGATCACGCAGCCGGTGATCACATCCTCCACCAGCGCCGGGTCCAGCCCGTTGCGGCGCACCAGCCCGCGCAGCACCTGGGCATACAGGTCCACCGGATGCAGCGCCGCCAGCGCGCCATCGGCCCGCCCCCGCCCGAAGGGGCTGCGCAGCAGATCGACGATGACCGCGCGCCGGGCTGCCATCCCCCTAGCCCGCGTGGCGCCGCAGCGACAGGTTCATCAGCGAGGACTTGATCTGCACCACCGGCGCGCGCGCGACCCGCATCAGCCGGCGCACCTGATCCAGTTCCGGCGAGGACAACAGCGGATAGGTGGTCTTCACCGACCCCGCCGCCCACATGCGTTCCAGATCGGCCTCCGGCACCAGCGCGCGCAGGATCAGCTCGTCATCATTGTCGGTGCCGTAGCGTTTGCGCAACTCCTCGATGGTGGGCTGTTCGGGCGGGTTGGCGACCACCTCCTTGGCGCGCGGCGCGGCCATGATGCGGTCCAGCACATTCGGGTCGATGGGCGCGACCGTTTCGCCATAGAAGCCGGCGGCGTACTGGATCACCTCATCCGGGATCACCGAATAGCGCTTGCCGGTGACGATGTTCAGCACCGCCAGCGTGCCGACAAGCTGCGAAAAGGGCGTCGCCATGCCCGGATAGCCAAGTTCGCGCCGCACCTCGGCCGTTTCCGCCAGCACCTGATCCAGCTTGTCGGACATGCCGTGCTGGGCAAGCTGTGCCTTCAGCGTGCCGGTCATGCCGCCGGGTATCTGATGCTCGATCGACAGGATGTCGTATTCGTTGTGCTGGTTGACCAGATAGCCCGCCGCCTTGCCCACGGCCTCGAAATGGTCGGCGACGGGCTTGAACAGGCTGGTATCCAGGCTGTGGGTGTAGCCCTTCAGCTCGATATTCTTGACCATGATCTCGGTCGAAGGGGTGGACGGCCCGTTCGCCATGGGGCGCGAGGCGGTGTGCAGGATCGTCACACCCAGTTCCAGACTGTCCAGATAGGCCTTGGCCGACATGCCCAGGATGTTGTTGGAATGGAACTCGATGGGCTTGCCGCGCGCCTTGGACACGATGGCGGGCAGCAGGGTCTTCAGCCGGTCCTTGTCCAGCGTGCCGGCGGTGTCATACAGCAGCAGCGTGTCGATATCGGGGCTGGCCGACAGCTTGTCGGCCTTGTCGGCATAGTAGTCATCCGTATGGACGGGCGAGAGGGTGAACATGATCGCCCCCGCCACCTCGGACCCGAATTCCTTGGCGACCTTGGCCAGGCGGTGAGTCTGCGGGATGTTGAACAGAACATCATAAATCCAGAAGCTGCGCACCCCGTGGCGGTTCAACTGCCGCATCCAGGCATCCATCAGCGCATCCGGCGTGACGCCAAAGGTGACCGAGGCGTTCGAGCGCATGCCACCCCGGATCGGCGTGCGGGGCATCGACTGCACCAGCAGGTCCAGACCCTCCCACGGGTTTTCGCGGCAGCGCTTGATCAGCACTTCCATCATCGACGAGCCCGCAAGGTCGATCACCCGAAAGCCGGTGCGATCCAAGAGCGGGGTGACGGGCAGCGCCATGCCGGCCTGCATCTGCATCCCCCACAGGCTTTGCTGGCCGTCGCGGATGGTCTCGTCCAGGAATTCGACATGCATCGGTTCTCTCCTTCAGGCGTCGGCGGCAGGCGCGGTGGCGGCGAAACCGGGCAGCACTCGGTCCTCCAGCCAGCGGGTGGTGATTGTGTTGGCGCGGAAATCGGGGTGGTCGAGTATACGCGCGGCCAGCGGCAGCGTGGTGCGCGGCCCTTCCAGCCGGAAGGCGGCGATGGCCTGCAGCAGCCGGTCGATGGCCTGGGCGCGATCATGGCCATGAACGATCAGCTTGCCGATCATCGAATCGTAGAAAGGCGGCACCAGATAGCCTGCGCGCGCATGGCTATCCAGTCGCACCCCCGGCCCCCGGGGCGGCTCCCAGCCGGTGATGCGGCCGGGCGAGGGGCGGAAATCGGCGAACGGGTCCTCGGCGTTGATGCGCACCTCGATGGCATGGCCCGAGGGGCGGATATCGGCCTGAGTCAGGCCCAGCGCTTCGCCGCCAGCGACCTTCAGCTGGCAGGCGATCAGGTCGATGCCGGTGATTTCCTCGCTCACCGGGTGTTCGACCTGGATGCGGGAATTGACCTCGATGAAATAGATATCCTGCCGGGCCACGTCATACAGGAATTCCACCGTGCCGGCATTGCGGTAGCGGGCATGGGCGCAGATGCGGATCGCGGCTTCGTGCAGCCGGGCGCGCAGGGCGTCGGGCATGGCGCTGGCGGGCGCCTCCTCGATCAGCTTCTGATAGCGGCGCTGGACGGAGCAGTCGCGCTCGCCGAAATGCAGCACACCGCCCTCGCCGTCGCCGACGATCTGCACTTCGACATGGCGCGCGGCCTCGACGAAGCGTTCCATGTAAAGCCGGTTGTCGCCAAAGGCCGCCTGCGCCTCGCGCGATGCACGCTCGAAGGAGGCGTCGAGTTCGGCCTCGGTCGCGGCCTTGAACATGCCGCGCCCGCCGCCGCCGGCCGAGGCCTTCATCACCACCGGATAGCCCAGATCGGCAGCCGCCTTCCGGGCGCTGGCGATATCGGCGATATGGTCGGTGCCGGGCACGGTGGGCACGCCGGCGGCGATGGCCATGGCGCGGGCCGACATCTTGTCGCCCAGCGCCTCGATCGTCTCGGGCCGGGGGCCGACGAAGGCGATGCCCTCTTCCTCGCACAGCCGCGCCAGTTCGGGCTTTTCCGACAGGAAGCCATAGCCCGGGTGCAGCGCGTCACAGCCGGTGGCGCGGGCGGCATGCACGATCAGGCGCGCGTCCAGATAGCTTTGGGCCGAGGGCGCGGGACCCAGCACCACCACCCGGTCCGCCGCGTCTGGCCCCGCCCCCTCGCGGTCGGCGGCCGAGACGCCCAGCACCGTCTCGATCCCCATGGCGCGGGCCGAGCGCAGGATGCGCAGCGCGATCTCGCCCCGGTTGGCCACGAAAAGGCGGCGTATCGGCATGGGCTCAGGCCGGCTCGATGTAGAACAGCGGCTGGCCGTATTCGACCATCTCGCCATCCTTGACGCAGATGCGGCGCACGGTGCCGTTGATGCCGCCGCGCAGGGCGGTGAACAGCTTCATCACCTCGATCAGGCAAAGCTCGGTGTCTTCGGTCACCTGCTGGCCGACCTCGCAATAGGGTTCGGCGCCGGGCTTTGGTGCGCGGTAGAAGGTGCCGAGATTGGGCGCGGTGACGGCCTGCCAATGCGCCGGCACATCCTCTGGCGCGGCGGCGGGGGCGGCAGGCGTTGGCGCACCGGCGGCAGCTGCGGCCGGCGCCGGGTTTGCGGGTGCGGCGGCCGGCGCGGCGATGGCAGCGGCGGCTGGTGTGGCACCGGGTGGCATGGCCTTGGGATCGTTCGACAGGAATATCTCGAAATCGCCGACCTGCAGGTGCATCTCGTCCCAGTCCGAGGCCTGGAAGACCTCGACCAGCGCCTCGATATCCTCTGGCTTGACCGGCTTGGGGGCGTTCTCTGGGCTGTTCATGGGGGCCTCGCGTTTCGGATGCGCCGGTCAGTCGACGGCGGGTTGGGAATCCGGGCTGTCCCCGGCCTTTTCAGCGGCGTAGTGCACAGCGGCCAGCAGGGCGGGCAGGACGGGTGTGCACAGGATGAAATCCAGCCCCTCATCCATGGCCGCGCGCACGCCTTCATCGGAACCGATGGCCCCGCCCTTCGCGGCGCGCGCGCCCTTCAGCACGCGGGCGATCTGCTCTGGGTCCTCGCCGCCCTCGGTATGCAACAGGTCCAGGATATCGACACCCTCGGGCGCCTGGTCCGGGCGCAGCACCCTCAGCGGGCTGGCCTCGCGCGCCCAGTCGGCCAGTTGCGCCAGCCGCGCGTCGCTGCCCTCGTCCGGGGTGGAGACATCCAGCAGCCCGGCAAAGACCTTGCCCATGCTGCCCTCAACGGTGATCTGACGGCCCTTCAGCGCCTCGACCACCCCTGCCCCGCAGCCCACGACCGACGGCAGACCCAGCGCGCGGCCGACAACCGCCGCGTGGGATGTCGAGCCGCCGGTTTCGGTGACCACGGCGCGGGCGACGATCATGCCGTGCACATCCTCGGGGCTGGTGATGGCGCGCACCAGCACCACTTCCTCGCCCGTCTCCGCGCGCGCCTCGGCCTCGTCGGCATCGGTGACGGCCACGCCACGCCCGACGCCGGGGCTGGCGCCTTCGCCCTGCGCCAATACCTCGATCTCCGGTCCCGGGTCCTGCGTCAGGCGCGGCGCCAGCAGGCTGCGCACCTGCGCGGGTGAAACACGGGCCAACGCCTGCGCCGGCGTGATCGTGCCCTCTGCCACCATGTCGTTGGCGATCTGCACCGCCGCTTCCGGCGCGCGCTTGGCGGCGCGGGTCTGCAGCAGATACAGCTTGCCCTGCTGGACGGTGAATTCGATGTCCTGCACGTCGCCGTTCTCGCGCTCCAGCACCTGCGCGGCGTGCAGCAGGTCGGCATGGGCCTGCGGTTCATGTTCAGCCATGCGCGACAGGGGCTCTGGTGTGAACTTGCCGGAAACCACATCCTCGCCCTGCGCGCGGGGCAGGTATTCGCCGTAGGGTTCATGCGTGCCGGTCAGCGGGTTGCGGCTGAACAGGACGCCGGTGCCGCTGCGGTCGTCCAGATTGCCGAAAACCATGGCCTGGATGGTGACGGCGGTGCCCAGATCATCGGGGATGCCGTGGTGCTGCCGGTAGCGCCGGGCGCGCCGCGCGTTCCAGCTGTCGAACACCGCGCGGACGGCGGCGAAGAGGCGTTCCTCGATGGTGTCCGGCATCGCCTGCCCTGTGGCGGCCTGCAGCGCCTCGTTCCAGCCGGTCGACCCCGCCTCGGCGTCGAACTCCGCGCCCACCGCCTTGCAGACGATGCTGGCGTAAAGGTCGTAGAACCGCCGATGCGTGTCGCGCGCGAAACCGGCGTCGCCGGTGGCTTGTGCCAGATGCGCCTCGGTTGCGTCGGAAATGCCCAGGTTCAGGATGGTGTCCATCATCCCGGGCATGGAGATCGGCGCGCCCGAGCGCACCGAGACCAAGAGCGGCACGCCGGGGCCGCCGAAGGCATGGCCGGTGCGGGCTTCCAGATCCCGGATACCGTCGCGGATCTGATCCTCCAGCCCCGGCGGCATGGCGCCGCTGGCCAGATAGGCGCGGCAGGCCTCGGTGCTTATGACAAAGGCGGGCGGCACCGGCAGGCCCAGCGACAGCATCCGCGCCACCGACCAGGCCTTGCCGCCGATCAGCGCGGGGGGCGGCAGTTCGCTGCCGTCCAGGCGCAGGGTCCAGCGCCCGTCCTGGCCGGCCGGGGGGGCAGAGATGGCCATCGGCCTATTCATCACGCTCGCGCCCGAGGATGCGCAGCAGATCCTCGTGCATCTCGAACCAAACGGTGTGATAGCTGGGCAGCTTGGCGTCGCTGACCCATTCATGCGCGCCGTCCTCGGCCTTTTCCAGCGCTTCGGTCAGCAGGTCGTTATAGACCGACAGGCGCGGCAGATGCGCGGCCATCTGGCCGATGACCTGTTCGGCGGCTTCGTGCAGCGCGCCCAGACGGTCGATGATGCGGGCGTCATAGGCCTTGTCGGAATGATCGTTGGGCACGCGCGAGCCTGCCACTTCCATCGTCTGCCAATCGGTGATCAACTGCTTCAGATCGGAATTCACCTTCTCGAACCGGTCATAGGCGGCATTCATGGCGTCATTGGCGCGCAGGTCGCCGTAAAGCCGGCTGTATTCCATACGCAGCGCCATCTGCGCCGGCGCGGTCAGCATGAATTTCGCCTCGCCCGCCTTGGCCGCGCGGCCATTGGTGGCGGCCTGGTCCAGCATGTCGGCGGCGGTGGCCTCGTCAAGGCCGACAATCGCCGCCACCTCGGCCGGGCTGCCGTGTTTCTTGATGGCCAGCCCGTGCAGGGCAAGATGCATCGCTTGCATGGTCTCTCCTCCCGTCAGTCCTGTGTTGCGGCCTCGGCGATCAGCCGGTCGCGGATCGCGCGCCGCAGGATCTTGCCCGCCGAGCTTTTCGGCAGTTCCGGCCAGATATCGACGCCGCGCGGGCGCTTGTAGCCGGCAAGCTGCGCGCGCGCGTGCTCCATGATCGCCTGCGCCTCCAGCCCCTCCCGGCCGGAAACGACGGCATGCACCCGCTCGCCATAGGTCTCGTCCGGCAGACCCACCACGGCGGCTTCCACCACGCCGGGGAAAGCCATCAGCACCTCTTCCACCTCGCGCGGGTAGACGTTGAAGCCACCGGAAATCAGCATGTCGTTCTTGCGGTCGAGGATGTAGAAGAACCCGTCCGCGTCCATCGAGCCGATATCGCCGGTGTGCAGCCAGCCATTGCGGAACACCTTCTCCGTCGCCTCGGGCCGGTTCCAGTAATAGGCCATCAACTGCGGGCCACGGCAGACGATCTCGCCCTTCTCGCCCGGCGGCAGGGGCTGGTCGTTGTCATCGAAGACCGCCACCTCGACAATGGTGAAGGGGCGCCCGCAACTGCCGGTGCGGACGTGGTCCTCGGGTTTCAGACAGGTGATGACCATGGGGCTTTCGGCCTGACCGTAGGTCTGCGCAAAGACCCGGCCAAAACGCGCCTCTGCCCGCGCCAGCAGCGTGGGCGAGATGGGCGAGGCGCCATAGGCGATGCGGCGGAAATTCAGTTGCGCGTCCTCGATGCCCGGCACCTCCATGATCATCGCCAGCATGGTGGGCACCAGAAAGGTCAGGCTGGCCGCCTCGCGCTGCGCCAGTGCCAGGAATTCGCCCGCATCGAATTTCGGCATGATCAGCGAGCGGGCACCACGGGTGATGGCGGGCAGGAAGAAGGCGCCCGAGGCGTGCGCGATGGGCGCGGCATGCAGGAAGGTGTCGCCGGGGCGGATATCCGGCATGAGGTCGGTCAGGAAGGCGCTGAGTTCGGCGAGTTCTCCGCGCGTGGTCAAGGTCACCGCCTTTGGCTGGCCGGTGGTGCCGCCGGTGTAGCCCAGCCGCAGCGGCGCATCCAGATCGCGGTCGATGGCGCAGGGTGTGCGGTCGCCGCCGTCGATCATCTGCGCCAGCGCGGCCGCGCCGATGGCGCGCTCCACCTGCAGCCCGTCGATATCCTGATGGATCACGGCGCGCGATCCGCTGTCAGAGAGCTTGTAGTTGTGGTTTTCCAGCGTCTCGCGCGTGTTCAGGGACACGCGCACCAGCCCGGCCTTGGCCAGCGCGTAATAGGCGATCAGGCATTCGATGGAATTTGGCAAAAGCACGCCCACCCGGTCACCCGGCCGCAAGCCGCTGGCCAGCAGCGCGTTGCCCAGCCGGTCGGTGGCCGCGTCGAAATCGCGGTAGCTGAGGCTGCGCGCGCC
>SKNG01000416.1 GCA_007120685.1 Paracoccaceae bacterium
CCACGGCCCCGGCCAGGCTGCGCATGCCGCCCACCACCAGCATCGCCAGGGTGATGAAGGTCAGGTTCAGGTAGAAGGCATTGACCGAGATCGTGCCCATGAAATGCACCTGCAGCACCCCGCCGGTGCCCACCACCAGCCCCGAGATGACAAAGGCAATCAGCCGGTTCCAGTAGAGCGAGATGCCGGCGGCCTGGGCGGCGACCTCGTCATCGCGGGCGGCGCGAGCGGCCAGGCCCCAGGGCGACATCTGATAGAGATAGGCCACCAGGATGACCAGCACCGCCGCCCCCAGCCCCACCCATAACGTGACGAATGTGGGGATGCCGACGATCGAGGCGCGGCCCATCGTGACGCTGTCCCAGTTGGCATAGACGGCATTGAAGACAAAGAGCGCGGCCAGGGTGGAGATCGCCGCCGCCAGCCCCGAAAGCCGCATCAGCACCAGCCCGATCAGCAGCGCCGCCAACCCCGCCGCGCCGATGGAGACCAGCGCCGAGGTCCAGACCGAATAGGTTTCAAGCCGCAGGAATTCCGGCAGGCCGGTCATGGTGATCGGCTTCATCATCGGACAGCAGGTCATCCAGGTGGTGAAATAGGCCGCGATCCCGGCAAAGCCGATATGCCCGAAGGAGACGATGCCGGTGTTGCCGATGAAGATGTACAGCCCCACCACGATGACCACCTTGATCAGCGCATCGGTCATCGTGCGTTTCAGCAGCACCGAGCCGTATAGATCGGCCAGCGCAACCGCCGCCAGCAGCGGGATTACCAGCACCAGCACCGGCCAGGCCTTTTGCAGAAACGCCATGCCGCTGCCCCCGCCCATGCCTTGCCCGCTCATCACACCCGCTCCCGTGCCGCGCCGATCACGATCAGCCCCTTGGGCCGGACCAGCAGGATGATGATGACCAAGCCGAAGAGGAAGGCGTCGCGGAAGGGTCGCAGCCCCTCGGGCAGGAAGGATTGCAAGAGCACGCTGGCCACGCCGACCAGAAACCCGCCCAGCGCCGCGCCGGTCAGCGAGCCCATGCCGCCGATCACCGTGGCGAAGAAGGCAAAGATCACCGGCATCAACCCCATGCGCAGGCTCAGCGTGCCGGTCTGCACGATCAACAGCAGCGACACCACCGCGCCCAGCACCCCGCTGATCACGAAGGCCACGGCAATCACCCGGTTGGCCGGCACGCCCAGAAGCCGCGCCATCTGGAAATTCTCGGCCGCCGCGCGCATCTGGATACCCATGGGCGTGCGTTTCAGAAACAGCACCAGCGCGATCAGCAGCGCGGCGGTGACCGCCATGGTGACCACCTGGATGCCTGGCACGCGCAGGCCCAGGATGTCGATCGGCGTGGTCAGCGCCTGGCCTATACCCACCGATTTCGGCCGCCCGGTATGGATCAACATCACCAGATGCTGCAGGAAATAGCTGACCGCGAAGGAAGAGATCAGCAGCGTCGCCGGGTCGGAATCGCGCAGGGGCCGAAAGGCCGCGCGTTCGGTGGCCAGCGCCAGCAGGATCACCACCAGCATGATGCCCGCCACCATCAGCGGCACCGGCAGTGCGCCGATCAACAGCGCCGGGGTCAGGCTGGCGGTTGGCACGACCAGCGCATAGGCGCCGATGGTGATGTAGTCGCCCTGGGCAAAGTTGATCAGCCGCATGACGCCGAAGACCAGCCCGATGGCCAGCGCCACCAGCGCCAGCAGGCTGCCCAGCGCCACTGCATCGACCATCACCTGCAGGAAATTGCGCATGCCGCCATTGTCCCCCTGTCGTTCCTTCGTCGTCCTTGAGGCCCGGTTGTCAGATCACCAGATCGGTTTCCTCGGCCTTTTCGCCCAGATAGGCGCGGCGCACCGCCGGGTCGGCCTGTACCTCGGCCGGGGTGCCCTCGGCCAGGCTGCGCCCGCCGTCCAGCACATGGATGCGCTGGCAGACGCCCATTATCACCGTCATGTTGTGTTCGATCAGCAGCACGCCGCAATCGAAGCGCGCCGGCAATTCGCTGATCACTTCCATCAGCCGGGCACATTCGGTTTCGTTCATCCCCGAGGCCGGTTCGTCCAGCAGCGCGAAGGCCGGCCCCATGGCCATGGCGCGGGCGATGCCGATGCGGCGTTCGTCGCCATAGGACAGCCCGTCGCAGATGGTCCCGGCCAGCGGCAGGCAGCCGATCCAGTCCAGGATCTCGCGCGCCCGCTCGCGCGCCGCGCGCCGGCCCAGGCCAGCACCCAGGCCCGCGACGACCAGATTTTCCTCGACCGTCATGTCGCGAAACAGCCGCGCGGCCTGAAAGCTGCGGGCGATGCCGGCGCGGGCGTGATCGCGCGCCTTCATGCCCGCCAACGGCCGGTCGTCCAGCAGCACCCGCCCGCCGGTGGGCGCCTGAAAGCCGGTCAGAACATTGACCAGCGTCGTCTTGCCGGCGCCATTGGGGCCAATCAGCCCCATCACCTGCCCGCGCCGCACCGTCAGATCGACCTCGGTCAGCGCCTTGATGCCGCCAAAGGCGACATCCACCCCCTGCGCGTGCAGGCGTTCGGGCCGAGTGGCGGTGGCGGTCATGGCGGGCGTCTCCGTGCAGGGTCGTTCGGGCCGCCCGCGCCATGCGGGGCGGGCGGCCATGGGGTGCTGGTGGGGTTACTGGCCGACGCGGAACAGCAACTGCATGTCCGGGATCAGCTCGGGCCGGCTGATCTCGACCGCGCGGAAGGAGCCGTCGCGCACGGTCATCATCAGATACGGCCGGTCCAGCAGGATGTGCAACTGGTCGGTATAGGTCGACGGCCCGGCCAGGAACTGCTCGTCGGTGAAGCCCTGCATGGCCGCGGCCACCGCCGGCGCGTCGGTGCTTTCGGCACGGGTGACGGCCAGTTCATAGGCCTCGATCATGCTGTAGCCGTTGATGACATAGGAAGAGCCCGGCATCTCGTCGAAACGCTCCTCGAAGGCGGCGAGGAACTCGTGGATCTCCTCGCGCGGGTCGTCGCCGTAGAGCGAGAAGAAGCCCGGCACCCAGAAATCGGCCAGATCCGGCACGGCATCCAGCCAGAAATTGTCCACCATCGCGGTGCAGCCCAGGATCGGCATGTCCAGCCCCGCCGCGCGGATCTGCCGGATGGCCGAGCCGCCGCCCGGCAGGACCGAGCACATGTAGATCGCCTCGGGCTGCGGATCGAGGTTGCGCAGCCGGGTGATCTGCGACGCGATGGAGGGGTCATCGTTCATGAAGGTGTCGCGCCCCAGGATCGTTGCCTCGTCACGGTCCTGCAGCCAGGCCGCGCGGAACCCCGCCACGGCCGAGCGGTGGTATTCGATCAGCAGGTCTTCCAGAATGTAGACCGTCTCGATCCCCATCTCGCGCGTGGCGTATTCGGCCATGGCGATGCCCTCGGTCTGGCCCGAGTTGTTGGCGGTGAAGGTGAAGGGGCCGACACCCTGCAGCCCCATCTTCGGATCGCCAGCGCAGAGGCTGATGTTCATGATCCCCGCCGCGCTGGCCGCCAGCGCCGCCGGCGCGCCCATGTCATAATCGCAGGAGACGACCAGCAGATCCACGCCCTCGGCCACCATCTGCTGGCCCACCGTGGCGGCAAGCTGCTGATCGGTGCGGGTGTCCATCACCCGGTATTCGATCTGCCGGCCCAGCAGCCCGCCCTCGGCGTTGATCTGGTCGATGCGCATGACCGCACCGCGAAAGGGCTCGGCGTCATAGGCCGCCATCCAGCCCGATTGCGCGATGGCGAAACCGATGCGGATGGGGTCGTCGGCCGCGGCGGGCACCGCCACGGCCATCGCCGCCAGCGATGCCGAGGCGGCAAGCGCAAAGCGGGTGGGGCTCTTTGTTCTGTTCATGGTCAACTCCCTGTCTTTGATCAGTGATTACGCGGCCTTTCCGGGCGCCAGGGGCCGCATCTTCGTGATCCTGGCGCCGGTATACTGCCTTCATCGTTTCCTTTGCCTGCAAACGCGCCGGGGCTCAGGCATCGGCCCGCCCCGCATACCCGAAATAAGCCTCTTCCATCGCATCGCCGGTGGCCAGCGCCTCGGCACTGTCGGTCAGCACCACCTTGCCGCTGCGGATGACGTAGACCCGGCTGGCCAGGTCCAGCACGCGGGCGGTGGATTGTTCGACTACCAAGAGCGTCAGCCCGCCCGCGTTGAGTTCCCGCAGGCTGGCATAGACCCCTTCGATGACCAGCGGCGCCAGGCCCAGCGAGGGCTCGTCGATCATCAGCAGGCGCGGGCGCTGCAAGAGCGCGCGGGCGATGGCCAGTTGCTGCTGCTCGCCGCCGGAAAGATTGCCGGCGATGCCGCGAAACCGCTCGCGCAGGATGGGGAACAGACCCAGCACCTGCTCCAGATCGGCCTTCGCCTCGGCCTTGTCGCGGCGGATCATCATGCCGACGGAGAGGTTTTCCTCGACCGTCAGGGTGCGGAAGATATGCCGCCCCTCGGGCACCAGTGACAGCCCGCCCCGGCACAGCGCCTCCGGCGCGCCGCCGGCGATGGCGCGCCCCTCGAAGGCCACCTGCCCGCCCGCCGGTCGTAACAGCCCGGCGATGGTCTTCAACAGCGTCGATTTGCCCGCCCCATTCGGCCCCACCACGAACACCGCCTCGCCCGCATCGACGCGGATATCCACGCCGTCGAGCGCGGTAAGCTTGCCGTAGCGCACGGTCAGATCCGTGATGTTCAGCATCCGCGCTCCTCTTCGCGCCTTCGCATCGTCCTGCCCTACCACATCATGAAGGGCGCCACCGCCTCGTCGCTGACCATGCCCTTAGCGACATCGCCCAGCGCCTGGTCGATCACCGCCAGCCCGGCCTGCATCTGCGCCTCGGTAAGGATCAGCGGCGGGGTGAATTCCAGCACATTGGCCGAAAGGCCGACATAGCTGAAGCTGACCCCCAGTTCCCAGGCGCGATAGATCACCTTGGCGGTAAAGCTGGCATCGACCGGCGCGCGGGTTTCCCGGTCGCGCACCAGATCGACCCCGATGGCCAGCCCGCGCCCGCGCACATCGCCGATCACCGCATGCCGCGCCGCCAGCCCGCGCAGCCCGTCGGCAAAGGCCGCGCCCAGCCGCGCGGCATGGGCGTCCAGCCC
>SKNG01000272.1 GCA_007120685.1 Paracoccaceae bacterium
AGGCCGGGGTCTGTTCGACCTGCCGCGCCAAGGTGCTGGAGGGCGAGACCGAGATGCTGGTGAACCACGCGCTGGAGGATTACGAGGTGCGGCAGGGCTATGTGCTGACCTGCCAGTGCTACCCGCTCAGCGACAAGGTGGTGGTCAGCTACGATCAGTAACCGCGCGGGTGTTCAAGGGGGGAGCGGGCCATGAGCGACATGACGATCGAGGACTATCTGGCGCATGGGGGAAAGCTGACCTCGCCCGGCAATGTGCCCGCGCGCTATCGGGGCGAGTTGATGCGGCTGATGGCCAGTTTCGTGGACAGCGAACTGGCGGCCTCGGCCGGCTTTGCCGAGGTGATCAATGATGCGCCGGGGATCAAGAGCCGGATTTCGGCGGCGCGGATCGTGCTGGAAAAGGCCGATCATGCCGAGCGGGTGTTGAAGATCATGGCCGAATTCGGCGCCGATACCGCGCGATACGAAGGCGTGCATCCCTGGGCGGCGCGGCTGGACCGGGGGGCCGATATCGGCGCCTCGCGCCGGGGCGGCGACATGCGGTTGTCGGTGTTCCACTACCCGCTGCAGGGCTGGGTGGATTCGGTGGTGATGAACGTGCTGCAGGGCGCGGCGGCGGTGATCCAGCTGGGCGAGTTCGGCCGGGTGTCCTACCAGCCGCTGGCCGAGGTGTTCCGCGCCATCACCCCGCGTGAGGCGCGGCATGCCGAACTGGGCCGCGAGGGGCTGGGCAAGATCGCCGCGACCGAAGAGGGGCGCGCGGCGGCGCGGGATTCCGTCGCCTATTGGCGGCCACGGGTGGCGGCGGGGTTCGGCACGCTGGGCTCGGCCCGGTTCGAACGGCTGAAGCGTTTCGGGCTGCGGCAGCGGCCGAACGAGGCGCTGCTGGCCGATTGGGACGGGCAGATCGATGCCATGCTGGCCGATCTGGGCCTGAACTGAACGTCAGACAAACGACGTCTGACATTCGAATTCCGGACAAAAGGGGAGCGAGTGATGAACGCGCAAACGCCTCGCCGGCTGAAAAGCTATATCTGCGGTGAATGGAAAGAGGGGACGCGCGAGGGCGCGTTGTTGCGCGATGCGGGCACCGGGGCGCCAGTGGCGCTGGTCGATGCCTCGGGCCTGGACATGGCCGGGGCGCTGGATTTCGGGCGCGGCGCCGGGGCGGCGCTACGGGCGCTGTCCTTCCATGAACGGGCGCTGATGCTGAAGGCGCTGGGTCAGGCGCTGATGGAGATGAAGGACGAATTCCACGCCCTGTCGCTGGTCACCGGCGCCACGCCAAGGGATGGCTGGGTGGATATCGAGGGCGGCATCGGTACCATGCTGACCTATGCCTCCAAGGCCCGGCGGGAGTTGCCGAACACCCGTGTGCTGACCGAGGGCGAGGTCGAGCCCCTGTCGCGCGATGGTACTTTTTCCGCACAGCACATCCTGACACCGCTGCAAGGCGTTGCCATTCACATCAACGCTTTCAATTTTCCGATTTGGGGAATGCTGGAGAAGCTGGCACCGACGATCATCGGCGGCATGCCCGCGATCATCAAGCCGGCCAGCCAGACCGCCTATCTGACCGAATTGATGGTGCAGCGGATCATCGAGACCGGCATCCTGCCGGAGGGGGCGTTGCAACTGATCTGTGGCTCGGTCGGTGACCTGTTGGACCATGTAACGGGGCAGGATGTGGTCACCTTCACCGGCTCGGCCGCAACGGGGCAGAAGCTGCGCGCCCATCCCGCGATCATCGGCAATTCGGTGCGTTTCACCATGGAGGCCGACAGTCTGAACGCCTGCGTTCTGGGCCCGGATGCAGCACCCGGCACGCCGGAGTTCGAGCTGTTCGTCAAGGAAGTGACGCGCGAGATGACGGTGAAGGCGGGGCAGAAATGCACCGCAATCCGCCGGGCCTTCGTGCCCCGCGCCCATGTCCAGGCCGCCCGTGAGGCGTTGGCGGCGGCGCTGGCCAAGGTCACCGTCGGCCTGCCGGGCGATGAGGGCACGCGGATGGGGGCGCTGGCGAGCCTCGATCAGCGCGAGGAGGTGCGCGCGCGCATCCGTGACCTGCAGGCGGATGCCGAGATCGTCGCGGGGGATCCGGACCATGTTTCGGTTGCTTCTGGTGATGCAGCGGCTGGTGCCTTCCTGAACCCCGTGCTGCTCTATTGCGACCGGCCCGGCGCGGCCGGCGCGGTGCATGATGTGGAAGCCTTCGGCCCGGTCAGCACGCTGATGCCCTATGATGCTATCGAGGAAGCGGTGGCGCTGACGCATCGCGGCAAGGGCTCGCTGGCGGCCTCGGTCTTCACCGATGACCCGAAAGTGGCCGAGGAAATGGTGATCGGCATGGCGCCTTTCCACGGGCGGGTCCTGATCGGCAACCGGGCCAGTGCGAAATCCTCCACCGGCCATGGCACGCCGCTGGCGCCGCTGGTGCATGGCGGGCCGGGGCGTGCGGGCGGGGGCGAGGAGATGGGCGGCATTCGGGGTGTGAAGCATTTCATGCAGCGCACGGCCGTGCAGGGCGCGCCGCGCCTGCTGTCGGCCGTCACCGGGCGCTGGATCGACGGCGCCGACACGCGCGCCGATATCCACCCGTTCCGCAAGTCGCTGGCCGAGTTGCGTGTGGGCGATCAGTTGGTGACCGAGGCCCGCACCGTGACGCTGGAGGATATCGAGCATTTCGCCCGTTTCACCGGCGACACCTTCTATGCGCATATGGATGAAGAGGCCGCCCGTGCGAATCCATTCTTCGACGGGCGCGTGGCGCATGGCTATCTGATCGTGTCCTTCGCGGCGGGGCTGTTCGTGCAGCCGGATCCGGGGCCGGTGCTGGCAAACTATGGCGTGGACAACCTGCGCTTCCTGACCCCGGTGAACCCGGGTGACACGCTGCAGGTGCGGCTGACGTGCAAGGAGATCAACCCGCGTTCCGGCGCCGAGCATGGCGAGGTGCGCTGGGATTGCCGGGTGAGCAACCAGAACGGTGCGGTGGTGGCACAATACGATGTGCTGACCATGGTGGCGAAGACCTGGCCGCCGGCGGCGTGACCGGGCGCCGGGAAGAACGCGCTTGAAGAAAGCGCGTTGAAAGGGCCTTGGGAAGGCCCTTGGTCCCGGCCCCGGCGGTTCAGAGCGGGAAGAAGACCGGGATCACCAGCGCCGCCGTCAGCGCCACCAGAATGTTCAGCGGGATGCCGACGCGCATGAAATCGGTGAAGCGGTAGCCGCCGGGCCCGTAGACCAGCGTGTTGGTCTGGTAGCCGATGGGGGTGGAGAAACTGGCCGAGGCCGCCATCATCACCGCCACCACCAGCGGGCGCGGATCGACCCCCAGCCCCTGTGCCAGCCCGATGGCGATGGGAGTCACCACCACCGCCACGGCATTGTTGGTCACCAGTTCGGTCAGCACCCAGGTCATCCCGTAAACCGCCAGGATCAGCAGCGGCGGCGGCAGCCCGGCCAGCATCGGCGCCAGCCCGCCGACGATCCGTTCCACCGCGCCCGAGGCCTCCAGTCCCGCGCCGACCACCAGCATGCCGAAGATCAGCGCCAGCAATCGGCCGTCGATGAAGGAAAATGCCTCGTCCGCGTCGATGCAGCGGGTGACCAGCACGAAGACCACGCCAAAGAGCGCCAGCACATGAATCGGCGCTATCCCCAGCGCCGACAGCCCCACCACCACCGCCAACGTGCCGATGACCAGTGGCGCATGGCTGCGGCGGTAGGCGCGCTCGGACGGCTGGGTGACGGCGACCATGTCCATGTCGGCGGCCAGGCGCTGGATATCCTCTGCCGCGCCTTCCAAGAGCAGCGTGTCGCCGACCTGCACCACCAGATCGTCCAGTTGCCGGCCGATGTTCTGATTGCGCCGGTGCACGGCCAGCGGATAGACGCCATAGCGCCGCCGCAGCCGCATCTGGCCCAGCGAGCGGCCCACCATCCGGCAGCCCGGGGTGATAAGCACCTCCACCGTCTGGGTGCGCACCGTTGACAGCTGATCGACCAGCCGCACCGCGGGGTTGGCCTGCAGGCCCAGAACCTCTGCCATCTGGGTGCGCAGGACCACGCGGTCGCCGGCCTCCAGCACCACGGCGGACATGTCGCGCCTGAGCGAGGCATCACCGCGAAGCACGTCGATCACCCGGGCGCCGCCGCGTTTGAACAACTCCACCTCGGACAGCGGACGGCCGATCAGGCTGGAGCCCTCGGGCAGGGCGACTTCGGTGAAGAACTTCATCGGCGTGCGGTCGCTGGTCAGGGCGCTCATGGAGGTGCGATCCGGCAGCAGGAACCGGCCGAACACCGCCAGATAGGCCACGCCCACCAGCGCGATGATCAGGCCGACGCCGGAGATCTCGAAAATACCGAAGGGCTCCAGCCCCGCGCGCTGGCCCACGCCGTCGACCAACAGGTTGGTGGAGGTGCCGACCAGCGTGATCGTGCCCCCAAAGATGGCAAAATAGCTGAGCGGTATCAGCAGTTTGGATGGCTGCACCCCCAGCGCGCGGGCAAGCTGGATGAAGACGGGGATCATCACCACCACGATCGGCGTGTTGTTGACGAAGGCCGACAGGCCCAGCGCCGTCAGCGTGAGGCCCGCCAGCGTCAGGACCGGGCGTTTGGTAACGTTTCGCGCTGCCGCGTTGGAGATCGCCGCCAGCGCCCCGGTGCGCACCAAACCGCCGACGATGATGAAGAGCGCCGCAATCGTCCAGGGCGCCGGGTTGGCAAAGACGCTCATTGCCTGCGCCTGCGGCAGGATGCCCATGCCCAGCATCAGCGCCGCGCCGGTCAGGGCGGTGACCTCGACCGGGAAAACCTCACGCACGAAAAGGACGAACATGCCCACCACGATGGCCATGGCCGCGAAGGCTTGCGCGTCAGGGGGCAGGTCAAGGCCGAGCATGGCGGGCTTCCGATTGCGTCTTGGGCAGGGGCAGAAGCTGCGGGCGGGGCTGGACCATGAAGAGCCCGGCAAAGAGCAGCGCCAGCGCCAGCCAGACCACGGGCGGGTAGCGTTCGCCCAGCAGCAGCATGGCCCAGATCACGCCGGCGCCGGTGACCAGATAGGCCACCTGCGCGCCGAAGACCGCCCCGCAGC
>SKNG01000076.1 GCA_007120685.1 Paracoccaceae bacterium
CCGCCCGGCCATTGGCCCCGTTGGCAACCAGCGCTCCGCCGCCGCGCGCGGCCGGTGCCGTGGGCGCGCTGGCGCATGCCATCGGGGCGGGCGATGTGGCCGGCGTCCAGGCGCTCAGCGCCGCCACCGGGCCGATGGGCCAGCGGATCGCGCTGTGGCAATCTCTGCGCGAGGGCGAGGTCACCACGCTGCAGCCCTATGCCGATTTCCTTGCCGCGCATGCGCATTGGCCGCTTGCCGACCGGATAGCCGGCCATGCCGAGGCGCTGCTGGCCGAGGCGCCAGCGCCCGTGGTGCTGAACTGGTTTGCAGCGCGCGAGCCGGTGTCGGCCGAAGGCGCGCTGGCCCTGATCCGCGCTCTCGATGCCAGCGGCGAGACGGCGCGCGCACGCCAGCACGCCCGCGCGGTCTGGCGCGGCATGACCCTGACCGAGGCACAGGAGACCGCGCTTCTGGCCCGCCACGGCGATGCCCTGCGGGAGTTGCACACCGAACGGCTGGACGAGATGCTGTGGCGCGGCGCCACGCAGAACGCCACCCGCATGCTTGACCGGGTGCCGGCGGGCCATGCCGCGCTGGGCCGGGCGCGGCTGGCCCTGCAGGCGCGGGCCAGCGGCGTGAACGCGCTGATCAACGCCGTGCCCGCTTCGCTGGCGGGCGATCCCGGCCTGGCGCATGACCGGTTCACCTGGCGCATGCGCGCGGGCAATCTGGACGGCGCCGCCGAATTTCTGGCCGAACGCTCGCGCGATCCCGCCTCGCTGGGCCGGCCAGAGGCCTGGGCGATGGCGCGCGAGCGGCTGGCGCGGCGGGCCAGATATGCCGGCGATTATAGGCTGGCTTATGACCTGGCCAGCCGCCACGGGCTGGACGACGGTCTGCGCTTCATCATCCTGGAATGGGTGGCCGGCCACATTGCCCTGCGCCATCTGAACGACCCCGCCCGCGCCCTGCGCCATTTCACTGTTCTGGGCGAGCGGGTTTCCAGCCCGATCAGCCTGTCGCGCGGCGCCTGGTGGGAGGCGCAGGCGCATCGGGCGCTGGGCAATGATCAGGCCGCGCAAGAGGCCTTGCAGCGCGCCGCCCGGCATCAGACCGCCTTCTACGGTCTTCTGGCAGCCGAGGCGCTGGGCCAGCCACTTGACGCCGCGCTGGTCAACCCGCCGCGCTTTCCGCCCTGGCAGGAAACCGCGCTGGCGGGCAAAGACCTGCTGGAGGCCGCGACCCTGCTGCACGCCGCCGGCGAATGGCACGAGGCGCGGCGCTTCGTCATCCACCTCGCCCGCGCCCTGGGCGATGACGAGGCGGCGCTGGGCGCGCTGGCCGATCTGTGGCTGGATAGGGGCGAGCCGAATTACGCCATCAACATCGCCAAGATCGCCGTGCAATCCGGTGTGGTGCTGGCCCGCGCCAATTTCCCGCTGACCGGGCTGGAGCGGATGCGCCTGCCCGCGCCCGCCGATCTGGTCATGGCCATCGCCCGGCGCGAAAGCGAATTCGACCCGGCAGTGATCAGCCATGCCGATGCGCGCGGCCTGTTGCAGGTGTTGCCCTCGACGGGCGAGTTGACCGCCCGCCGGCTTGGCGTGCCGTTCAACGCGGCACGGCTGACCACCGACCCGGAATTCAATGCGCTGCTGGGCGCCGGGTATCTGGCGCAGATGTCGGATCAGTTCGGCGGCGCGCTGCCGCTGATCGCCGCGGCCTATAACGCCGGCCCGGGCCGCCCGCGCCGCTGGGTCACCGAATTCGGCGACCCGCGCGATGCGTCGGTCGACCCCATCGAATGGGCCGAACGGATCCCTTTCCAGGAAACCCGCAACTATGTTCAGCGCGTGCTGGAATCGCTGGTCATCTACCGCGCGATATTGACCGGAGATCGCACCATCCGCCTGACCGACATGCTGCGCGGGCGTATTCGCTAAGGGCAAGATCCCCTGTGCGCGGGACGACTGACGCCGGGGAAAACGCGCGTTCGAACGCGCGTTACGGCCCTTCGAAGGGCCGTTTCCCCGCCCCGGCCTTGCGCCCGTTCCTGCTTTGCGCCACCTTCGCGGCCAGCAGGGACAGGAGGCAGACAATGCGGCACGGCGGGCAGATACTGGTCGATCAATTGAAGCTCCAGGGCGTCAGGCGCGTGTTCTCGGTCCCCGGCGAAAGCTTTCTGGCCGCGCTCGATGGCTTGCACGAAAGCGGCATCCAGAACATCGTCTGCCGGCACGAGGGCGGCGCCTGCATGATGGCCGAAGCGCATGCCAAGCTTACCGGCCAGCCCGGCGTGGTCTTCGTCACCCGCGGCCCCGGGGCCACCAATGCCTCGGCCGGCATCCACATCGCCCGGCAGGATTCCACACCGTTGGTGATGTTCGTTGGCCAGATCGACAACACCCACCGCGACCGCGAGGCGTTTCAGGAGGTCGATTACCGCGCCTTCTTCACGCCGCTGGCGAAATGGGCGGCAGAGATCGACCAGACCGATCGCATCCCCGAATATGTCAGCCGCGCCTTTCATCAGGCTCAATCCGGCCGCCCCGGCCCGGTGGTGCTGGCGCTGCCGGAGAACATGCTCTCGGCGCAGGCGGATGTGCCCGACATCCCCGCGCCCGCCGCCGCCCCGGCCTCGGTCTGTGGCGAACAGATCGACGCGGTGCTGGCGATGCTGTGCCGGGCAGAGCGCCCGCTGGTGGTGGCCGGCGGCTCGGTCTGGTCGGCGCAGGCGGCGCAGGATCTGGCGCGCTTTGCCGAAAACTTCGACCTGCCCGTCACCGCCACCTTCCGCCGCCAGGACCGGATGGACAACCGCCATCCGCACTATGTGGGCGATCTGGGCGTGGGCATGAACCCGGCGCTGGCCCGCCGCCTGCAACAGGCCGACTGCCTGCTGATCATCGGCGCGCGCTTCGGCGACATCGCCTCGGGCAGCTACGAACTCGTCCGCCCCGCCGCGCCGGGCAAGACCATCATCCATATCCACCCCGACCCGGATGAGGTGGGCCGCGTCTTCCGCCCCGATCTGGGCTTTGCGGCGCCGGCGGTGGACGTGCTGGCCCGCCTTGCCCGGCGCAAGGCGCCCGAGCATCCGGATTGGGCGGGCTGGACAAAAGCGGCCAAGGAAGACCACCGCCAGTGGACGATCCCGCGCGAAACCCCGGGCGCGGTGAAACTGGAACAGGTCATGGCCTGGCTCTCCGAACACCTGCCCGATGATGCCATCATGACCAATGGCGCGGGCAACTTCGCCGCCTGGCTGCACCGCTATTTCCGCGCCCGCGCCTTTCCGGGCCATCTGGCGCCCACCTCGGGCAGCATGGGCTACGGGGTGCCGGCCGCGGTGGCCGCAGCGCTGGAACACCCCGACCGGCAGGTGGTCTGCGTCGCGGGCGACGGGGATTTCCAGATGACGCTGAACGAGCTTTCCACCGCCCGCCAATATGGCGCGGCCTTCGTGGCGATCATCTGCAACAACGGCCGCTATGGCACCATCCGCATGCACCAGGAACGCCATTACCCCGGCCGGGTCAGCGGCACCGACCTCTTCAACCCCGATTATGCGGCACTCGCCCGTGCCTATGGCGGCCATGGTGAAACCGTCACCCGCACCGAGGATTTCGCCGAGGCCTTCCAGCGCGCCCGCGCCTCGGGCCTGCCGGCGGTGATCGAACTGCAACTCGACCCCCGCACCCTCGCCCCCGGCCAGGACCTCGAAACCGCCGAGACCGGGCACGAGGCCGCCCCGGCCCACTGACGCAGCCCTCCTCTCTTTGCTCTTCAAATATCCCGGGGGGAGTCCAGCCCGCTTGCGGGCTGGGCGGGGGGCAGCGCCCCCCATCACCGGCCCGATGCCCACGCCCCCGATGCCCACGCCCCCGATGCCCATTGCCGCCCCGCCCCACCGGCGCTAGCCTGCCCTATCCACTCGGGGTGCGCATCGCATGCTGGTTTTGGCCGACAACAACCCCATCCGGCACATTTCTCGGCCCTGGGTGAATCACACGCTCATCGCGCTCTGCGTCGTCTTCTTCCTTTTCGACCCGGGCTGGCAGACCTACGGCTTCACCCCGGCCGAGCTGCAGCGCGTGGCCTGGCCCGGGGCAACAGCCAAGCCCGGCGACGGGCTGCCGGCCCTGCAGATGGTCAGCTACATCTTCCTGCATGCCGACCTGCTGCATCTGGCCGGCAACATGCTGGCGCTCTGGGTCTTCGGCAATAATGTCGAGGACAGCATGGGCCATCTGCGCTACGCGCTGTTCTTCATCCTCTGCGGCATCGCCGGGGCGCTGGGCGAGGGGCTGTTCTCGGCCGTGCCCGAGGTGCCGGTGATCGGCGCCAGCGGGGCCATCGCCGGGGTGATGGGCGCCTATCTGCTGCTGCACCCCCGCGCCCGGGTGCTGGTGCTGATCGCCTTCCGCTTTCCGGTGCTGGTGCCGGCCAGCGTCTTCGTGGGCGTCGCTGTCGCCGTCGATCTGGTCTCCGCGCTGCTGCCGGATCCGGAGGCCGAGATGCTGGTCGCCTGGTGGGCGCATATCGGGGGTTTCGCGGCCGGGGCGCTGTTGATCCTGGTCATGCGCTACCGCGATGTGCCGCTCTTTCAGCCCGCCGCCATCTACCCCGAACAGGGTTTCGGCCGGCTGGGCAGGTTCCTGCTGGACCTCGGACCGAGGCAGGACGCGACCAGCGCCCGGGCCGGGCGCCTGCGGCAACTCTGGGCCGGGGTGAAGGCGGTCACCTTTTTTCTGATCATCGTGATCGTGGTCGAGACCTTTTTCCCCTGACGCCTTTTCCCCTGACGGCGGGACTCGACTCCGGCTGTTCCCGGCGCTAGATCAGATGTGAACATTATGGGAACATCTGGGGGGGTTCCGGTGGCGGGCACGGGGCGGCGCATCCTGTCGCTATGGCTGCCCCGGCTGGCCAGCGAGCGCGCCATAAGGCGGCTTGGCGGGGCTGGCGGGGCCTTTGCGGCACCGTTTGCGGTGGTGGCGCGGCAGGGCGGGGCGGACCGGCTGGTCTGCCTGAATGCGGCCGCGCAGGCCGGCGGGCTGCGCCCCGGCCAGCCGCTGGCCGAG
>SKNG01000059.1 GCA_007120685.1 Paracoccaceae bacterium
CCCTGCCGGACGCGGGTGGGCGGGTGGGGCGTTCGGCAGGGGCAGGGCGGGGCTGCGCGACGACGACCGCTGCGGCAATCAGCCCAGCAGGACCCCGGCGGCAAAGGCCGCCAGCGCCACCGCCGCGCCAGAAAGAAACCACCAGACCGGCGACACCGGCCGCGCTGGCGGCGCGGGCTCCTCGCCCTGCCGAACGCGGATCAGCATCGCCTCGGCCGCGGCGGGCAGATGCGGGCCGAAGCGGCCCAGAACCCGCACGGTACGCGCCAGATCGCGCGCCAGCGCCGCCGGGCCCAGATTGCGGCGGATGTAATCCTCGACCACCGGCCGGGCGACATCCCAGATGTTGATCGTGGGGTGGAGCGAGCGCGCCACCCCTTCCACCACCACCATCGTGCGCTGCAACAGGATCAGTTCGGTGCGGGTTTCCATGCCGAAGCGTTCGGTCACGTCGAAGAGGTAGCTGAGCAGCCGTGCCATCGAGATATGGGTGGCATCCATGCCGAAGATCGGCTCGCCCACCGAGCGCAGCGCGCGGGCAAATTCGTCGATATCGCGGTCGGCGGGCACGTAGCCCGCCTCGAAATGCACCTCGGCGACGCGGCGGTAATCCTTCTGGATGAAACCCATCAGGATCTCGGCATAGACCCGGCGGGTATATTCGTCGATATGCCCCATGATGCCGAAATCATAGGCGATCAGATCCCCGTTCGGCGCCACCTTCAGGTTGCCCTGATGCATGTCGCCGTGAAAATAACCGTCGCGCAGCGCGTGCTGCAGGAACAGCCGCAACACCCGCTCGCCCAGTTCGCGCCGGTCCACGCCCAGCGCGTCGATGGCCGCGTTGTCGCCCAGCGGCGCCCCCTCGGCCCAGCCCAGGGTCATCATGGATTTCGATGACAGCTCCCACTGCGGGCGCGGCACGCGAAAGCCCGGGTCTTCGGCGGTGTTGGCGGCGAATTCGGCGGCGGCGGCGGTTTCAAGCCGCAAGTCCAACTCGCCCATCACCACGCTTTCGAAATGCGCGATCACATCCGCCGGGCGCAGACGGCGGGTCTTCGGCAGCAGGAGCGCGATCATGTCGGCGGCGAAATAGAAGGCGTCGATATCGCGGCGGAAGGCGCGCTCTATCCCCGGCCGCAGCACCTTGACCGCTACATCCGTCCCCTTGCCCGCCAGCCGCGCCCGGTGCACCTGCGCGATCGAGGCGGCGGCGACGGGTTCGGAGAAACTGTCGAAGAGCGCCTCAACCGGCGCCTCCAGCTCGGCCTCGATGGTGGCGCGGGCGGCGGCGGTGGGAAAGGGCGGCAATTGGTCCTGCAGATAGCGCAGCTGGTTAGCCAGTTCGACGCCGACGATATCGGGGCGGGTGGAGAGAATCTGGCCGAACTTGATATAGGCCGGGCCCAGCGCGGTCAGCGCGCGGGTCAGCGGCGGCAGCGCCGGGTCGCCCTTCAGGCCGAGAAGCTTCCATGGCCAGCCCATGATACGCGCGGCGAGCCGCAGGCGCGGGGGCGCGTTCAGCGCCGCCAGCACCTCGGCCATGGCGCCCGTGCGCTCGAACGTGGCGCCGGTTCGTGCCAGACGCCAGATATTATGCGGCCCGCGCATGGATCAGGTTTTCCAGCCGGAATGCAGCGCGGCGATGCCCATGGAAAGGTTGCGATACGTCACCAGATCGAAGCCCGCATCGCGGATCATCGCCGCGAAACGCTCCTGATCCGGGAAGTTACGGATCGATTCGACCAGATACTGATAGCTGTCACGGTCGCCGGCCACGATCTGCCCCATGCGCGGGATGACGTTGAAGGAATAAAGATCATAGAGCCGTTGCATCGGCTGGCTAGGCAACTGGCTGAATTCCAGCACCATCAGCCGCCCGCCGGGGCGCAGCACGCGGAAAGCCTCGGCCAGCGCATCTTCGATCCGCGTCACGTTCCGGATACCGAAGCTGATCGTGTAGAGGTCAAAGCGGTTATCCTCGAAGGGCAGCGCCATGGCGTCGCCCACCACCCAGTCCAGCTGGCCGGCCAGATGCTCGGCCTCGGCGCGCTGGCGGCCCTCGGTCAGCATGGGTTCGGTCATGTCCAGCACCGTGGCATGCGCCCCTGCCCCCGCCCGACGCAGGAAGCGGAAGGCGATGTCGCCGGTGCCCCCAGCCACATCCAGCAATTGCTGGCCCGGGCGCGGCGCCAGCCAGTCCATCATCGCGTCCTTCCACAGCCGATGAATGCCCGCGCTCATCAGATCGTTCATCAGGTCATAGCGCGCGGCCACGCGGCTGAAGACGCCATGCACCATGCCGGCCTTCTGCCCTTCCTCGACCTGCTGGAAGCCGAAATGGGTGGTATCGGGCTTGTCGTCGCTCATGCCGGCTCCTGTCGGACCTTGCGCCTGGGCCCTCCTTATCCGATGCTGCGCCCCCTGCACAATGCGACGTCGAGACCTGCGCATGCCCGAACTGCCCGAAGTGGAAACCGTGCGCCGTGGGCTGGTCCCGGCGATGGAGGGGGCGGTGATCGCCCGCGCCGAAGTGCGCCGCGAGGGGTTGCGCTGGCCGTTCCCGGCCGGGCTGACCGAGCGGCTGGAGGGGGCGCGGGTGCGGCATCTGCGGCGGCGGTCGAAATATATCCTCGCCGATCTGGACACGGGCGAGACGATGCTGATGCATCTGGGCATGTCAGGGCGGATGACGGTTTCGGGCCTGGCCGCGCCGCATGTGCCCGGGCGGTTTCACAATGACCACCCGGCACTGGAAAAGCATGACCATGTGATCTGGCACATGGGCAATGGCGCGCGCATTGCCTTCAACGACCCACGCCGCTTTGGCGCGCTGGACCTGCGCGCCAGCACGGTGATCGACGCGCACCCGCTGCTGGCCGCGCTGGGGCCGGAACCGCTGGGCAATGCCTTCGGGCCGCAGGTGCTGGCCGCCGCCTTCCGGGGCCGGCGGGCGCCGGTCAAGGCGCTGCTGCTGGATCAGCGAATCGTCGCGGGGCTGGGCAATATCTATGTCTGCGAGGCGCTGTTCCGCGCAGGCATCCACCCCGCCCGCGCCGCCGGCCGAATCGGTGCGGCACGGCTGGAACGGCTGGCGCAGGCGATCCGCGCGGTGCTGGCCGAGGCGATCGAGGCCGGCGGCTCGTCCCTGCGCGACTACCGGCAGGCCGATGGCAACCTTGGCTATTTCCAGCATAATTTCCGCGTCTACGACCGCGAGGGCGCGCCCTGCGTTGCACCGGGCTGCCACGGCACGGTGCGCCGGATCGTGCAATCGGGGCGTTCAACCTACTACTGCCCGGCCTGCCAGAGATAGCTTGAACCCGCCTCACAGGCTGATATGGACGGGCGCCGAACGACACCAAGGGGAGCACCCAGATGGCGTATGAGACAATCACAGTTGATATCTCGCAGCATGTCGCCCTGATCAAGCTGAACCGGCCCGAGGCGCTGAACGCGCTGAACTCGACCCTGCTGGGCGAACTGGCCGAGGCGCTGAAGACGGCCGACAAGAACGAGAAGGTCCGCTGCATCGTCATCACCGGCTCGGAGAAAGCCTTTGCTGCCGGGGCCGACATCTCGGAAATGGCGCCGAAAAGCTTTGTCGAGATGTATGAGAGCGATTTCTTCACCCCGGAAAGCGAGGCCGTGCTGGCGGTGCGCAAGCCGGTCATCGCCGCCGTGGCGGGCTATGCGCTGGGCGGGGGGTGCGAACTGGCGATGATGTGCGATTTCATCATCGCCGGGGACAACGCCAAGTTCGGCCAGCCGGAAATCAACCTGGGCGTCACCGCCGGCATCGGCGGCACCCAGCGCCTGACCCGCTTCGTGGGCAAGTCCAAATCGATGGACATGCATCTGACCGGCCGCTACATGGACGCCGAGGAAGCCGAGCGCAGCGGGCTGGTCAGCCGTGTGGTGCCGGCCAAGAAGCTGATGGAAGAGACCATGGCCGCGGCGCAGAAGATCGCCGCAAAATCCATGATCGCCACCCGCGTCGTCAAGGAATGCGTCAACCGCAGCTACGAGACCACGCTGCGCGAAGGGGTGCTGTTCGAACGCCGGGTCTTTCACGCGCTCTTCGCCACCGAGGACCAGAAGGAAGGCATGAGTGCCTTCGTCGAAAAGCGCGAACCCCAGTTCCGAGACCGTTGAGCGGGCCGCCGGCCTCGGGCCAGAGCGGAGCAACAACAAGAGCGGGGCACCATCAAGCGGCCCGCCATGGCGCGATGCCCCGTTTTTTTCGGCTTTTCTTTCCAAGCAGGACGGGCTATGCGGCCCCTACATGCGCGTGGGCCCGCTTAAGGCAGATGTTGACCGGTTTTCCTGACCGGGGGGCAGGTTCATTGCGCGACGTGACCGAAACCGACGCAAGAGACCGAGAAACCCATGGCCAACACGCTCCAGTCCAAGAAACGCGCCCGCCAGATCGAGCGCCGCACCGCCGTCAACACCGCCCGCCGTTCCCGCATCCGCACCTTCCTGCGCAAGGTCGAGGAAGCCATTGCCTCGGGCAACCAGGACGCCGCGCAAGAGGCGCTGCGCAGGGCCCAGCCGGAACTGTTCCGCGGCGTGACCAAGGGTGTGCTGCACAAAAACACCGCTGCCCGCAAGATGTCGCGCCTGGCGGCACGGGTAAAGGCGCTGGGCAACTGAGCTTTCTGCCCGGCATGAGTTTTGCAAGCGATTGAAACAGGGGCGCATTTCACATGCGCCCCTGTTTCGTCAGGCGCGGCAGACGCGGCGCCACCCGCCACCTTCGCTGTGGCAAGAAACCCACGCCATTTCCGATTCTGTGCGCCCGCCCGCCTGTCAAGCGCGATGTTCGATTGCCCCCGCTGTCGCCCGGTTGCTACCTTCTCGCTGCGACTCGCCACGATCCTGGGGGGATAGCGGCAACAAGCGCGACGCTGTTCGGTTTCCGGCCGGATCTGACCGACTTTGGGCGGGCGATGTGCTTTTCCCTGATCCCCGCAGTTCGACCAGCCCACGGTCCAAGGTGTCCGGCCCCGCCGTCACCATGACGGATCGTTGTCCGGTTGCCATCGGTGGCATGAAAAGAACGGAAAAACAATAACTCCGGATGCCGATCCGGGGCAAACAGGTCGGGACAGGATGAAAGACGAACGCTGGGAGAGTATTCGACTTGGGCTGCGGGATCTTGTCGGGGAAAACAACTACATCACATGGATTGCACCGTTACGCGCCGCAGGTCTGGACGACTGCGCAAGGGAACGTGTGGCGCGGCTGATCGCGCCGACGACTTTCGTCGCCAACTGGGTGAAACGGAACTACACGCCGCAGATCCTGCACGCCTTTGCCAGCGTCGGCCTGCCGATCGAACGGGTGGAAATCACCGTCGCCGCGCCGGCGCCCCGCCCTCGGCCGACAGTGCAGCGCGCGCTTGACGCCAGGGCGGATGACGGCGCCGACCCCGCCGCCGTGACACAACGGGGCGCTGCTGCGCGGCAATCCGGCGATGAGGGCGTCAATGGCCAGGCCTCGCTGGACCGCCGCTTCACCTTCGACAATTTCGTGGTGGGCAAGCCGAACGCCCTTGCCCATGCCGCCGCCCGCCGCGTGGCCGAGGGGCTGGAGGTTTCCTTCAACCCGCTGTTCCTTTACGGCGGCGTGGGCCTTGGCAAGACGCATCTGATGCACGCCATCGCCTGGGAGTTGCAGCACCGCAAGCCCGAGATGCGGGTGCTCTATGTCTCGGCCGAGCAGTTCATGTACCGTTTCATCCAGGCGCTGCGCGACCGGCAGATCATGGATTTCAAGCAGCTCTTCCGCTCGGTCGATGTGCTGATGGTCGATGATGTGCAGTTCATTGCCGGCAAGGAAAGCACGCAGGAAGAATTCTTCCACACCTTCAACGCGCTGGTCGACAATGGCCGGCAGATCGTGATTTCCGCCGACCGCGCGCCGGGCGAGATCAAGGATCTGGAGGATCGCATCAAGTCCCGCCTGCAATGCGGGTTGGTGGTCGATCTGCACCCCACCGATTACGAATTGCGGCTGGGGATCCTGCAGCGCAAGGTGCAACTCAACCGCAGCACCTATGGCGATCTGGCGGTCGGCGAAGGGGTTCTGGAATTCCTCGCCCACCGGATCACCACCAATGTCCGCGTACTGGAAGGCGCGCTGACCCGGCTTTTCGCGCTGGCCAGCCTGGTGGGGCGCGAGATCACGCTGGATCTGGCGCAGGACACGCTGGCCGATATCCTGCGGTCCTCCGAACGCAAGGTCACCGTGGAAGAGATCCAGCGCAAGGTGGCCGAGCACTACAACATCCGCCTGTCCGACATGATCGGGCCGAAGCGGCTGCGCACCATCGCCCGGCCCCGGCAGGTGGCGATGTATCTGGCCAAGCAGATGACCACCCGCTCGCTGCCCGATATCGGCCGCCGCTTCGGCGGGCGTGACCACACCACCATCATGCACGGCGTGCGCAAGGTGGAAGAACTGCGCAGCAACGACACCCAACTGGCCGAAGATCTGGAACTGCTGCGCCGTCTGCTGGAAAGCTGACCCGCTTGACGGGGGCGGCAAAGCGCCGCAAACAGTTATCGAACACATGGCCGGGCTGGCAGCCGTCAGCACCGGCCTTTTGCGCCGGCGGGCGCGCAGAGAGGGTTCAATGGACGGGTCAAGGGACGGGCGAAGGGGACCAGGGTCATGAAACTGAGCATCGAACGCGCAACGCTTCTGAAAGCCGTTGCCCAGGCCCAATCGGTGGTCGAGCGGCGCAACACCATCCCCATCCTGGCCAATGTCCTGATCGAGGCCGATGGCGAGGCGATCAGCTTCCGCGCCACCGATCTGGATATCGAGGTGGTGGACAAGGCGCCTGCCCAGGTCGAACGCCCGGGCGCCACCACCGTCTCGGCCGTCATGCTGCACGAAATCGTGCGCAAACTGCCCGATGGCGCGCTGGTGCAACTGGCCGATGATCCGCATACCGGGCGGCTGACGGTGCAGGCGGGCCGGTCCAATTTCGCGCTGGCCACGCTCCCGCGCGAGGATTTCCCGGTCATGGCCTCGTCCGAATACCAGGTCAATTTCGCCGCCCCCGCGGGCGACCTGCGTCGGCTGTTCGAGAAAACCCGCTTCGCCATCTCGACCGAGGAAACCCGCTACTACCTCAACGGCGTCTACATGCATGTGGCCGAGGGCGAGGACGGGCGCGTGCTGCGCTGCGTGGCCACCGACGGCCACCGCCTGGCCCGTGTCGACGCCCCGCTGCCCGATGGCGCGGCGGACATGCCCGGCGTGATCGTGCCGCGCAAGACGGTGGCGGAACTGCGCAAGCTGCTGGAAGACGACGAGATGCAGATCGCCGTTTCCGTCTCCGAGACCAAGCTGCGCTTTGCCACGCCGGATATCGCGCTGACCTCAAAGGTGATCGACGGCACCTTCCCGGACTACAGCCGCGTCATCCCGATAGGCAACGAAAAGCGGCTGGAGGTCGATGCCGGCGATTTCGCCAAGGCCGTGGACCGCGTCGCCACCGTCTCCTCGGAACGCTCACGCGCGGTGAAATTGTCGCTGGAAGAGGACAAGCTGGTCCTCGCCGTCAACGCGCCGGACAGCGGCATGGCGCAGGAAGAACTGGTCGTGGCCTATGGCGATGACCACCTCGATATCGGCTTCAACGCCAAGTATCTGCTGGAAATCGCCAACCAGATCGAGCGCGAGAACGCGGTCTTCCTGTTCAACGGCTCGGGTGACCCGGCGCTGGTACGCGAAGGCGGCGACACCTCGGCGGTCTATGTCGTCATGCCGATGCGGGTCTGACCCCGCCACCGACTCCCCCGGCCCGCGCCCCCTCATCTTGCCGAAATTACTCTGGGGGTGAATGGGCGCAGCCCAGAGGGGGCAACGCCCCCTGCCCCGCTTACCGCCAGGACCGCATCCGATCATGGCGCTCCACCTGCTGACCCTGCAGCTTGCCCTGTTCCGCTCGCACCACGCGCTGCGGCTGGACCTCGATGCCCGGCCGGTCACGCTGACCGGGCCTAATGGCGCCGGCAAGACCAACCTGCTGGAGGCGATCTCGCTCCTTTCCCCCGGTCGCGGGTTGCGCCGGGCAGCGCCCGATGAACTGCCCCGCCGCCCCGGACAGCAGGGCTGGAAGATCGCCGCCAGCCTGACCCGCGCGGGCCTGCCGCATGAGCTGGAAACCATGGCCCGCCCGGGCGAACCGCGCCGGGTGCTGATCGACGGCAAGGCGGTGGCGCAATCCGCGCTGGGCCGGCTGGTGCCGATGCTGTGGCTGACCCCGGCCATGGACCGGCTGTGGACCGAGGCGCCAGAGGGCCGCCGCCGGTTTCTGGACCGAATGGTGCTGGCCTTCCACCCCGATCATGCCGAGGCCACGCTGGCCTATGAAAAGGCCATGCGCGAACGCAACCGGCTGCTGCGCGACGGCGTCCATGATCCCGCCTGGTTCGCCGCGCTGGAGGCGCAGATGGGCAAGGCCGGCGCGAAGATCACCACCAACCGCCGCGCCCTGCTGTCACGCCTCGCCAGGGCTGCCGCCGAGGACGACAGCGCCTTCCCCGTGGCCGATCTGACCCTGGCCTGCGACGCGCCGGACACCCCCGCCGACCTGACCCGCGCCCTGGCCGAGGGCCGCGCGCGTGACAGGACCGCCGGGCGCAGCCTGACCGGTCCCCACCGCGCCGATCTCGCCGCCATCTGGCGCGCACGCGCCATGCCCGCGGCGCAATGTTCGACCGGCGAGCAGAAGGCGCTCCTGATCTCGCTGATCCTGGCCCATGCCACCGCGCTGGCCACCGATACCGGCGCACCGCCGATCCTGCTGCTTGATGAACTTGCCGCCCATCTGGACCCGGCCCGGCGCGAGGCCCTGTTCGACCGGCTGTGCGCTCTGGGTGCGCAGGCCTTCATGACCGGCACCGAACCCGCCCTTTTCGCGCCCCTCGGCCCCCGCGCCCGGCATTTCACCCTGACCGACGGACCCGATGGCTCGATCCTGACAGAAGGCCCCGCACCATGACCCTGCCCGCTCAACGCGTGACCCTGATCACCCTCGGCGTCGCCGATCTGCCCCGCGCCCGCGCCTATTACGAGGCGCTGGGCTGGCAACCCGAAGAAGCGCTCGAGGGCGTGGCCTTCTACGACCTTGGCGGGCTGAAGCTGGGCCTTTTCGGCCGCGCGGCCCTGGCCGAGGATCAGGGCCGCCCCGGCGCGGCGCTGGGCACCGGCGCGGTGACGCTGGCGCAGAACTTCACCGATCCGGCCGGGGTCGACGCCGCCTTTGCCGCCGCGCTGGCCGCCGGGGCGACGGCGCTGAAGGCCCCCGAGCCGGTGTTCTGGGGCGGCTATTCGGGCTATGTCGCCGACCCGGACGGGCATGTCTGGGAATTCGCCCATAACCCCTTCTGGCCCCTCGATGATGACGGCCGGTTGACGGCGGCAGAGCCAGCCCCATGACCGCCAGCCCCGCCGACCTGGCCTTCTACGCCATCGCCATCCTGATCCTGTTCCTGACCCCCGGCCCGGTCTGGGTGGCGCTGACGGCGCGCGCCATGTCGGGTGGTTTCGCCTCGGCCGTGCCGCTGGCGGTGGGGGTGGCGCTGGGTGACATGTTCTGGCCGCTCGCCGCCATCTTCGGCCTGACCTGGATCGTCTCGGTCTATGCCGGGTTCATGGAGGTGCTGCGCTGGGTGGCCGTGGGCTTCTTCCTGGTCATGGGCTGGCAACTCATCCGCCACGCCACGCGCGATCTGTCCGCCGACAGCCGCCTGACCCGCCCCGGCCATCTGGCGGGGTTGCTGGCCGGGGTCACCGTAATCCTGGCCAACCCGAAGGCGATACTGTTCTACATGGGCGTCCTGCCCGGCTTCTTTGACCTGACGCGCATCACCTGGGCCGATATCGCGGCGATCCTGGCCATTTCGGTGATCATCCCCATGCTGGGAAACCTCGCCGTGGCGGCGCTGATCGGCCGGGTGCGCGCGCTCCTGCGTTCGCCCGCCGCGCTGGCGCGGATGAACCGCGTGGCGGGTGCGCTCTTGATCGGCGTGGGCCTGGTCATCGCCCTGACCTGAAAGGGGCGCAAGACCACCAAATATGGTGGCCAGCGCGTGACATTGCCCCCGCAAATGGCTACAAGATGGCATCTAAAACCAAAGGGCATGAGGCATGAGCGCGCAACCCGCCACGCAGACCGATTACGGCGCCGATTCCATCAAGGTTCTCAAGGGGCTGGACGCGGTGCGCAAGCGGCCGGGCATGTATATCGGCGACACCGATGACGGCTCTGGCCTGCATCACATGGTCTATGAGGTGGTCGATAACGGCATCGACGAGGCGCTGGCCGGCCATGCCGACGCCGTGACGGTCATAATCCATGCCGACAGCAGCGTCTCGGTCAGCGACAACGGGCGCGGCATTCCCACCGATATCCACGCCGGGGAAGGTGTCAGCGCGGCCGAGGTCATCATGACCCAGTTGCACGCCGGCGGGAAATTCGACCAGAACAGCTACAAGGTTTCCGGCGGTCTGCACGGCGTCGGCGTCTCGGTCGTCAACGCACTGTCGGATTGGCTGGACCTGCGCATCTGGCGCAATGGCAAGGAACATCACGCAAGGTTCGAGCGCGGCGATACCGTCCAGCCCCTGACCGTGGTGGGCGAGGCCGAGGGGCGCAAGGGCACCGAGGTGCGCTTCATGGCCTCGCTCGATACGTTTTCGAACCTCGAATACAGCTTCAAGACGCTGGAAAACCGCCTGCGCGAACTGGCTTTCCTGAATTCCGGCGTGCGCATCGTGCTGGAAGACCACCGCCCGGCCGAGCCGCTGAAATCGGAGCTTTTCTACGACGGCGGCGTGCGCGAATTCGTCCGCTGGATCGACCGGTCCAAGACCTCGGTCATGGCAGAGCCCATCCATATCACGGGCGAGCGTGACGGCATCGGCATCGAGGTGGCGATGTGGTGGAACGACAGCTACCACGAGACCGTGCTGCCCTTCACCAACAACATTCCGCAGCGCGACGGCGGCACGCATATGGCGGGCTTTCGCGGTGCACTGACCCGGACAGTGACGAAATACGCCCAGGAAAGCGGGATCGCCAAGAAAGAGAAGATCAATTTCACCGGCGATGACGCGCGCGAGGGGCTGACCTGCGTGCTGTCGGTCAAGGTGCCGGACCCCAAATTCTCCAGCCAGACCAAGGACAAGCTGGTCTCATCCGAGGTTCGCCCGGCGGTTGAGAACCTGGTGGGCGAAAAGCTGGCCGAGTGGTTCGAGGAAAACCCGGCCGCGGCCAAGGTGATCGTCGGCAAGATCATCGAGGCCGCGCTGGCCCGCGAGGCGGCGCGCAAGGCCCGCGACCTGACCCGGCGCAAGACGGCGCTGGATGTGGCCAGCCTGCCCGGCAAGCTGGCCGATTGCCAGGAGCGTGACCCGGCGAAATCCGAGCTGTTCCTGGTCGAAGGCGACAGCGCCGGCGGCAGCGCCAAGCAGGGCCGAAGCCGCCAGAACCAGGCCGTCCTGCCGCTCCGCGGCAAGATCCTGAACGTGGAACGCGCGCGCTTCGACCGGATGCTGTCCAGTCAGGAGATCGGCACGCTGATCACGGCGCTGGGCACCGGCATCGGGCGCGACGAATTCGACATATCGAAGCTGCGCTACCACAAGGTCGTCATCATGACCGATGCCGATGTCGACGGCGCGCATATCCGCACGCTTTTGCTGACCTTCTTCTTCCGCCAGATGCCGGAACTGATCGACGCAGGCCACCTGTTCATCGCCGAACCCCCGCTTTTCAAGGTCGCGCGCGGCAAGTCAGAGGTCTATCTGAAGGACAAGCCCGCGCTGGAGGATTACCTGATCCAGCAGGGCATCGACGGCGCCGCGCTGCGCCTTGCCTCGGGCGAGGAGATCATCGGCGCCGACCTGGCCCGCGTGGTCGAAGAGGCGCGGCAGGTGCGCCGCAGCCTGGAGGGCTTTCCCACCCATTACGCCCGCGGCATCCTGCAACAGGCCGCCATCGCCGGCGCGCTGGATGCCGCGGCGCTGGACCGGGACGCGCAGGGCGTCGCCGACCGGCTGGCCGCCCGGCTGGACCAGATCGCCCCGGAATACGAGACCGGCTGGCAGGGCCGCCCCACCCAGGACAAGGGGCTGCGCCTGACCCGCATGCTGCGCGGCGTGGAAGAGGTGCGCCTTCTGGACGGCCCCGTCCTGCGCTCGGGCGAGGCACGGCGGCTGGCACGCTTCACCGCGTCCCTGCAGGAAACCTATGGCCGGCCCGCGCAACTGGTGCGGCGGGACAAGGGGCAGGTCATCCACGGGCCGGTGGCGCTGCTGAACGCGGTGCTGGCCGAGGGGGAAAAGGGCCTGAGCCTGCAACGCTACAAGGGGCTGGGCGAGATGAACCCGGACCAGCTATGGGAAACCACGCTGGACCCGGACGCCCGCACGCTTCTGCAGGTGCGCATCGACGATCTGGCGGCGGCGGATGACATTTTCAGCAAGCTGATGGGCGATGTGGTCGAACCGCGCCGCGAATTCATCCAGCGCAACGCGCTGAGTGTCGAAAATCTGGATGCATGACGCCTTTCAGGCGTTAGTGACCGGGCAAGATGTGCGTGAGGCTTGCGCGCTGCCCGGAGCGCAACGATAGTTTGCGCAATCTCACCAAAATCGGAGATCTCCCGCATGGATCTTGACGCCGTCAAATCATCCTACCGCCGCTGGGCGCCGGTCTATGACAACACCTTCGGCCGCATCACCCGCATGGGCCGCAAACGCGCCGTCACCGCCATCAACGCCGGCGCCGGCCGCGTGCTGGAGGTGGGCGTCGGCACCGGCCTGTCGCTGGGCGACTATGCGCCGCATCTGGACATCACCGGGATCGACTATTCCGAGGACATGCTGGACCGCGCCCGCATCCGCGTGGCCACCGAAAGCCTGACCCAGGTGCGCGAATTGCGCCAGATGGACGCCCGCTTCCTGGACTTTCCGGATGCCCATTTCGACACCGTGGTGGCGATGTATCTGGTCTCGGTGGTGCCGGAACCCGAGCGCGTGATGGCGGAAATGGCGCGGGTCTGCAAACCCGGCGGCCAGGTGATCATCGTCAACCACTTCGCGCGTGAAAAGGGCCCGCTGGCCTGGATCGAGCGTGCCTTCGCGCCGCTGGCCGACCGGTTGGGCTGGCACCCGGATTTTCATCGCGCGCGGATCATGGGCGAACCCTCGCTACAGGTGACCGAGGAATGGCGCATGGCGCCGCTCGGCCTCTTCACCTACCTGCGCCTGCAAAAGGCCTGACCAAGGCGGGGGGGCGCCGGAAACCGCCGCCCCCTCATCTTGCCTCAAATACGCCGGGGGGAGCCCCGCAGGGGCGGGGGCCAGCGCCCCCCTCCCGGCCCCGCTTACCCGTTCAGCCGGTCCAGCCGCGCGCGCACGCTCAACCCATGCGCCTGCAGGCTCTCCGATATCGCCAGCCGCTCGGCCGCGGGGCCGATTTCGGCCAGCGCCTGCGGGGTCATCCGCGCAATCGTCGTGCGCTTCATGAAATCCAGAACCGACAGGCCGGATGAAAACCGCGCAGAACGCGCTGTCGGCAGCACATGGTTCGGCCCGCCGATATAGTCGCCGATCGCCTCGGGCGTCCAATGCCCCATGAACACCGCGCCGGCATGGCGGATCAGGGGCAACAGCGCCTCGGGGTCCTCGACACAAAGCTCCAGATGCTCGGGCGCGATGCGGTTACTCAGCGCCGCCGCCTCGTCCAGGTCGTCCACGGTGATGACGGCGCCGAAATCCCGCCAGCTTGGCCCCGCAATCGCGCGGCGCTCCAGCACCTCCAGATGCCGCGCCACCGCCGCCGCCACGGCCTCGGCCTCGGCCGTATCGGTGGTGATCAGGATCGCCTGCGCGCTCTCGTCATGTTCGGCCTGGCTCAGCAGATCCAGCGCTATCCAGTCCGGATCCCCGGTGCCGTCGCCGATCACCAGAATCTCCGAGGGCCCGGCAATCATGTCGATGCCCACCCGGCCAAAGACCCGCCGCTTCGCCGCCGCCACATAGGCGTTGCCCGGCCCGGTGATCTTGTCCACTGGCGCGATGCTTTCGGTCCCGTAGGCCATCGCCGCCACCGCCTGCGCGCCGCCGATGCGATAGACCGTGTCCACCCCCGCCAGCCGCGCGGCCAGCAGCACCAGCGGGTTGACCACCCCCCCCGGCGTGGGCGCGCAGATCACCAGCCGTTCGACCCCCGCCACCCGCGCCGGGATTGCGTTCATCAGGACCGAGGACGGGTAGCTGGCCAGCCCGCCTGGCACATACAGCCCCGCCGCCCCCACGGCAGACCAGCGCCAGCCCAGATCGGCGCCTGCCTCGTCGGTCCAGCGCGCATCTTCGGGGCGCTGGCGTTCGTGATAGGCGCGGATGCGCGCGGCGGCCAGTTCCAGCGCCGCGCGCTCGTCCTCGGGCACCTGCGCGCAGGCCACGTCGATCTCCTCGGGCGCAAAGGCCAGCGTGGCAGGCGTCAGGTCCAGCCGGTCAAACCGCGCCGTCAACTCGATCAGCGCCGCATCGCCCCGCGCGCGGACATCGGCAATGATCGCACCGACGGCGTCATCGACATCCTGAGCCTCCTCGCGCTTGGCGCCCAGAAGCGCCGCGAAAGCCGCGTCGAACCCGCGCTCGCGGCTGTTCAGGAACTGTGGCATGGGTCCGGTCCTGTCACTCGTTCAGGCGATGCGCGGGCACGCGGCGCGAAGGCGCGGCATAGGGGCGGGTCACATCGGCCAGATGAACCTCCAGGCATTCGACATCCAGCGCAATCGCCCCATCGCCGGAAAACACCAGCGTCACCCGGCCCGGCCCGGCCGGCTGGTCGGGCTCGGGGTTGGCTTGCGTGGCCGCGTAGTCGATGCTCAGCAGCGACAGCACGGTATCGCCGCTGCGCGGCTGCAGCCCCTGTTGCGTCACGCGCTGCACGTCACCGAAATCCAGCACCGAGCGCACCCGCTCAACCGGCCCGCCTGCGCCGCCGGCACGCGCGCGATCTTCCCAGCGGAACCGGTTGAGTAACAGCGAAAAGCGCCTGGCGCGGCGGTTATAGGCCAGATCAGCGCCGGTCAGCACAGCGTCCTGCACCAGCGCCGACATCACCCGAAGATCGGCCGCATCCCGGGCGATCAGGCGCAGCGGGCGCTCCTTGCCATCCTCGAAGCGGGCGTCATTCATCGCGTGAACCACGCTCCTGCGCGGGCGCCGATCCGGCCTGATCATCGCCGGGCGTCTGGCCGGCGCGCGCTCTGGCCTGTTGCTTGCGCCGGGCGATATTGGCCTTCAGCGCCGCCTTCAGCCGCCCTGCGCGCGCGCCGCCAGCGCTGGTGGTGGCATCGCGTTCCGGGCTCCCGGCGCAGTGGTCAATCGGCTTGCTATCGCTCATGCGCAACCTCTTAACGCAGTGCGGAATGGGCGTCCAGATTGCGCTTGCGCCAGTGTCGAATTGCGTCTATCCACCGCCCGCGAAGATGCTGCGGTAGCTCAGTGGTAGAGCACTCCCTTGGTAAGGGAGAGGTCGAGAGTTCAATCCTCTCTCGCAGCACCATCTTAACCCCTTGATCTGAAAGAAACCCCTTGCACACAGGGGCTTGGTGCCGTTTCTGGTGGCAGAACAGGTGCCAGAAACGGGTTTTGTGATGGCGGCGAAGAGACGTCACTGGAAGGAGAAAGATGGTCGCTTCTGGGCGCGGATCGCGATCCCGAAGGACCTGCAACCCTGCTTCGATGGCAAAACGCAGCTGACCGAGCCGCTGGGCGGTGACCTGCGCGTCGCCGACAGGAACCACGCTGCTGCGGTCGCCCGCTTGCAGGCTCGGATTGACAGCGCGAGACGCTCGTTGTCCGACACGGTTCACGCAAACGTGGGTGACGCCGCACCCCGTGCTTCAGGCACTGTCGGCCCCAAAGCCCGTCTTCGAGCACTGACCGACGCGGACGTTGAGGATGCGGTCTGGGAAGCTTACACCAGCGTCTTGGCCGCTGACGCCGCGAAACGCACCAGCATGCCCACCCCCAGCGAGATCGAAGAAGAGCGCGAGACGGTCTTCGCACGCGTGGCTAATGGGGAGGTAGACGTCACGTCCCCTGCAAGCGTGTTCAACCTCTACACCGACTTCGAGCTGAAGGCCGCAGCGCGCATGCATGATGCAAGTCTGCGCGCCCGTCGGCTGGCTGCGCTACGACAGGGGCTCACGACCGGAGAGACACGTTTCGTCGATGCTGCCGTGACGCAGTTCGTCCGCACGAATCTGCTCGCCGTCGAACCCGGTTCGCCGGAGTGGCAGGATCTGGCGGAAAAGATTATGCGTGCGCAGATTCAGGCACTGGAACGCACGATCGAACTGGACAGCGGCGTATTCGGCGGCACGCCCACCGACCCGCTTGTTCGCCCACCGACCAAGGCGAAGAGCGTTTCGATGCAGGGCTTGTTTCGTGATTACATCAGCCACGCTCTGAACCGCCCCGGGTTTCCGAGAGGATAAAACTCTCAGAGGATGATCCCTATGGAAGCGAAGAAGAAGCCCACCCCGACATACACGGCCGAGTTCCGCGCGCGCGGCGTTCGGCTGTATC
>SKNG01000084.1 GCA_007120685.1 Paracoccaceae bacterium
AGCCGCAGCGCCGGGCGCCCGCGCAGCGCCCGTGCCCGGCCCAGCCGGCGCATCAGCGCGCGCAAGCCACGAGCGGCCAGCAAGAGCACCGCCAACGAAACCGCAATCGCCCCGGCCGTGGCCAGCGCCAGTTGCCAGACGGCCGCGAACCAGACAGCCGAGCCAACGAGCGCACCCAGGGCGAGGCCCAGCGCGACCATGTGGCGGGCGCGGGGCATCGCCCGCGCCTCGGTCCCCAGGCCGCGAAACAGCGCCGCCGCGCGCACCTGTTCGACGCGGGCCAGCGGCCAGAGGGTGAAGACCAGCGCCGTCAACAGCCCGTAAAGCGCGGCCTCGACCAGCGGGCGCGGATAGACGCTGACCGATATCGGCACCGGCAGGCGGGCTTCCAGGATCGGCGCCAGGGCAAAGGGGACCGCGGCGCCGATGGCCAGACCCGCGGCCACGCCGACCCCGGCCAGCAATCCGATCTGGGTGAAATAGGTGGCGAAGATCACCCGCCCCTCGGCCCCCAGCGTCTTCAGCGTGGCGATCACGGGCGTCTTGCCCTCCAGATAGGCCCGCACGGCGGCCGATACACCGACGCCCCCCACCGCCAGCCCGGCAAGCCCCACCAGCACCAGAAACGCCCCGATCCGCTCGACAAACCGCGCCACGCCCGGCGCGCCCTGCCGACTGTCGCGCCAGCGCAGCCCGGCGCCTTCGAAAGCAACCATCGCATCGGTGCGCAGCGCCTCCAGGCTGTCGCCCTCGGCCAGCATCACACGATAGGCCACGTCGAACAGCGTGCCGGGCTGGATCAGCTCGGCATTCGCCAGCGCCTCGGTAGCGACCAGCGTGCGGGGGCCGAAACCGAACTGGCCACCCACGGCATCGGGCTCGCGCGTCAGATGCGCCATCAGGATGAATTCCTGCCGGCCCAGACGGAAACGCTCACCCCGGCTGATGCCCAGCCGGTCGGCCAGCAGCGGGTCCATTGCCGCCCCGGGCAGCCCCTCGGCGCCGGCCAGCGCCTGCGCCACGGTCATTTCCGGCTCAAGTTCTGCCGTGCCCAGCAACGGCCAGGCCCCGTCCACGCCCTTGACCTGGGTCAGCGCCCGGTCGGACTGATCGCCCTCGCCCACCACGGCCATGGAGCGGAAATCGACGATCTCGGACACCGCGGCGGCGCGGGCGTCGATCCAGGCGCGTTCATCCGCTTCGGCAAAGCGATAGGTCAGGCGCAATTCCGCGTCACCACCCAGGATGACCGCGCCCTCGCGCGCCAACCCGCCCTCGATCGCCGCGCGGATGGAGCCCACGGCAGCAATCGCCCCCACCCCCAGCGCCAGGCACAGAAGGAAGATGCGGAAGCCCGCCAGCCCGCCGCGCAGTTCGCGCAGGGCCAGACGCATGGAAAGCGGAAGGGTCACTGCGCGGCCTCCAGCCGGCGGGCGTCATCCTCGATCCGCCCGTCCTTCAGCCGCACCACCCGGTCGCAGAGCGCGGCCAGTTCCGGCGCATGCGTCACCATCACCAGCGTCGCCCCGTGCCGGTCGCGCAACCCGAAGAGCAGATCAATGATCGCCTTGCCGGTCTCGCCGTCCAGGTTGCCCGTGGGCTCGTCCGCCAGCAGGATCGCCGGGCGCGGCGCGGCGGCGCGGGCCAGCGCCACGCGCTGCTGCTCGCCGCCCGAAAGCTGGGCGGGGTAATGGTCCATCCGCGCGCCCAGACCCACCGCGCGCAGCTCTTCCTCGGCGCGCTCGAAGGCATCGCGCCTGCCGGCCAGTTCCAGCGGCGTGGCCACGTTTTCCAGCGCGGTCATGGTGGGAATCAGGTGGAAAGACTGGAACACCACCCCCATATTGGCCCTGCGAAAGCGGGCCAGCGCGTCCTCGTCCAGCGCCGTCAGGTCATGGCCCAGCGCGCGCACCGCCCCGCCCGTGGCGCGCTCCAGCCCGCCCATCAGCATCAGGAGAGACGACTTGCCAGACCCCGAAGGCCCCACCAGCCCCAGCGTTTCGCCCCGCGCCACATCCAGCGTGATCTCGTGCAGGATATCGACAGGCCCGGCATTGCCCATCAGCGTCAGGCGGGCATCATTCAGCGAAATCACGGGGTCGGTCATGGAAAATGTCCTGCATCAGGGGCTTTGGTTGGCATATGGGGTGGTGCGGCGGGCAGACAAGCTGCGGCGCAGCATCGTGAGTGTCACGCTGGCCATTATGCTGACGCTGCCGGCGGCGGCCGAGGTCCGGCTGGCGGCGCTGGGCGATTCGCTGACCCAGGGCTACGGGCTGAACGAGGGCGAGGGGCTGGTGCCGCAACTGGAAGCTTTCCTGCGCGAGGCCGGGCAGGCGGTCACGGTGCTCAACGCCGGGGTCAGCGGCGATACCACCGCGGGCGGGCTGTCCCGGCTGGACTGGACGCTGGGCGACAACCCCGATGCGATGCTGGTCATCCTGGGCGGCAACGACCTGTTGCGCGGCATCGACCCGGCCGCCAGCCGCGCCAATCTGGATGCCATCCTGACCCGGCTGGGGGACGAGGGCGTGCCGGCCATGCTGGTGGGCCTGCCCGCGCCCGGCAATTTCGGCCCCGAATTCCGCGATGCCTTCCGCGCCATGTATACCGATCTGGCCGAGGCGCATGGCGTGCCGCTCTACCCCGATCTGCTGGCCCCCCTGACCGAGGCACAGGCCCAGGGCGGCGGGCGCGTGGACCGGCTGTTGCAGGACGACCGTATCCACCCCAATGCCGAGGGCGTGGCGGAAATCGTGGCCGGCCTCGGCCCGGTGGTGGCCGAGTGGCTGGCCGGGCTGGAAACGGAGCAGGGATCATGAGCGAGGACTGTCTTTTCTGCCGCATCGCCGCCGGCGACGTGCCCGCCCATAAGGTCTATGAGGATGACGATATCCTGGCCTTTCTGGACCTGCACCCCATCCGCCCCGGCCATACGCTGGTGATCCCGAAGGCGCATCACGTCTGGTTCGAGGATTTGCCGGAACCCCTCGCCACTGCCGTCACCACTTGCGCGCAGCGGCTGGCCCGGCGGATGAAGCGCCTCTACGGGGTAGAGCGGGTGGCGATGTTCTACACCGGCATCCACGTGCCCCATGCCCATGCCCATGTCGTGCCGATGCATCATGTGCATGACGTGTCTTCCGGCGCCTATCTGGCCGACGGGCTGGAGGGCTACAGCCTGCCCCCGCAGCTGCCGGCCGAGGAGATGGCCGCCATCGCGGGTGAATTGCGCGCGGGGCTGGGCGCGGCATGACCCGCCGCGTGGCGCTGGGTGCGCTGGCCGATCTGGACGGTCTGGGCTTCGATGCGCTGATCGACGCCCGCTCGCCCGCCGAATATGCCGAAAGCCACCTGCCCGGCGCCATCAGCCTGCCGGTGATGAGCAACGAGGAGCGCGCCCGCGTCGGCACGCTTTACAAATCCAGCCGGTTTCAGGCCCGCCGGCTGGGCGCGGCGCTACTAACGCGCAATGTCGCGGCGCATCTGGAGGGGGCGCTGGCGGACAGGCCATCCGGCTTTCGCCCGCTGGTCTATTGCTGGCGGGGCGGGCAGCGGTCCGGGGCGTTTGCGCTGATCCTCGGCCAGATCGGCTGGCAGGCGGCAGTGCTGGAGGGGGGCTGGCGAAGCTGGCGGCGGCTGGTGGTCGAGGCGCTCTATGAACGGCCGTTTCCGGCGCCGCTATGGGTGCTGGACGGCAACACCGGCACGGGCAAGACGGCGGTGCTGGGCCGGGTGGCGGCGCGCGGCGGGCAGGTGATCGACCTGGAGGCGCTGGCAGGGCATCGCGGCTCGGTCTTCGGGCTGGCGCCGGGAGCGGTGCAGCCGGCGCAGAAGGGGTTCGAGGAGGCGCTGGCGATGGCCATGGCGCGGCTGGACCCGGGCCGGCCGGTGCTGGTGGAGGCCGAATCGAGCGCAATCGGGCGGATCCGCCTGCCGCCCGTCCTGTGGCAGGCAATCCGCGCCGCGCCCCGGGTCGAATTGCGCGCACCGCTGGCGGCGCGGGCGCGCTTTGCCGCGCGGGACTATGCGGCAGTGACGGCAGACCGAGGGGTGCTGGCCGAAAGGCTGGCGGCGCTGGCACCCTTTCACGCCCGCACGGTGCTGGCGGAATGGCAGGCAATGGCGGCGGCGGGGGCGGATACCGATCTGGCAGCGGCGCTGATGGCCGCGCATTACGACCCCCGCTATGCCCGCCAGCAGGCACGGCAGGCCCCACCCGTCGCGGTGCTGGAAACCGATGACCTGGCCAGCGCCGCGCTGGACAGCGTGGCAGAAGGCGTGATGGCGGTGATGGACAGGCAGACCGGGCAGTCAGAAAACCAACCTGTGCACAGAAAAAGCGGCCTGATCGGATGATCCGCCTCTCACTTTCCTGATCTGACACCCTGTCCATGTGAACGCTTCGGCCGGCGCCGGAGAACGCGCCTTCGAAGGCGCGTGCAAACGGGCTTTCCAAAGCCCGTTTTCCGTCGGTGCCCGGGTCAAGGTCTGCCCTTTTGGATCGGACACCGCGCCGCCTGGAGCCAGGGCAGTTGCCCGCGCACCGCTCAGTGCTCGCGCCAGTCGAAAAAGCCCTTCGGCGCGCGGTCCAGCAGGCGCTGGGCAATCTCGCGCCCCAGATCGGCGGCATCGGCCTCGGCCGCGCGGCCCTCCTCGGCCAGACAGTCCGAGCCGTCAGGCCGCAGGATCTCGCCCCGCAGCCAGACCTGCCCGCCCTCCAGCAGCGCCAGCCCGGCAATCGGCGTCTCGCAGGACCCGTCCAACCGGGTCAGATAGGCGCGTTCGGCGGCCAGCCTTATACCGGTCGGCACATCATGGATCGCGCCCAGCATTTCGGCGACCCGGTCATCCGCCGCGCGCCGTTCGATCCCGATGCAGCCCTGCGCCACCGCCGGCAGCATCGCCTCGGGCGCGACGGGACCGCGCGCGACATGCGTCATTTCCAGCCGGTTCAGCCCGGCCATGGCCAGAAAGGTGCAATCGGCCACGCCATCGGCCAGTTTCTTCAGCCGCGTCTGCACATTGCCGCGAAACTCCACCACC
>SKNG01000144.1 GCA_007120685.1 Paracoccaceae bacterium
GGGTGTTGATGCTGGAACCCCGCCGCCTTGCCGCCCGCGCCGCCGCCGAACGGCTGGCCGAGACGTTGGGAGAGGCCGTGGGCGGGCGCATCGGCTACCGCATCCGGGGCGAGGCGCGGGTAGGGCGCGAGACGGTGGTGGAGGTGGTGACCGAGGGCATCCTGACCCGCATGCTGCAGGAAGACCCGGCGCTGGAAGGTGTCGGCGCGGTGATCTTCGATGAATTCCACGAACGCTCGCTGAACGCCGATCTGGGCCTCGCGCTGGTGCTGGAGGCGCGCGCGGCGCTGCGCCCGGACCTGTGGCTGCTGGTGATGTCGGCGACGCTGGATGCCGCGCCGGTGGCCGCGCTGATGGGCGGCGCGCCGGTGCTGACGGCCGAGGGCCGCGCCTTCCCGGTGGAAACCCGCTGGCTGGACCGGCCCCTGACCGCTAAGACCCGGCTGGAGGCGGCGACCGCCGATCTGACCCTGCGTGCACTGGCTGAGACCGAAGGCGGCGTGCTGGCCTTCCTTCCGGGGGAGGGCGAGATCCGACGCTGCATGGCCGCGCTTTCCGGCCGCCTGCCCGCCGATGTGGTCGCGCAACCGCTCTACGGTGCCTTGCCCTTCGCCCAGCAGCGCGCCGCCATTGCGCCGCTGGACGGAGGGCGCAAGCTGGTGCTGGCCACGGCGATTGCCGAGACCTCGCTCACCATCCGCGACATCCGCGTGGTGGTCGATGCCGGGCGGGCGCGGCGGGCCCGGTTCGATCCGGCATCGGGCATGACCCGGCTGGTCACCGAACCCGTAAGCCGGGCCGAGGCCGAGCAGCGCCGGGGCCGCGCGGGGCGGGTGGCGCCCGGTGTCTGCTACCGGCTCTGGGCGAAGGCGCAGGAAGGCGCGCTGCCTGCCCATCCGCCGGCCGAGATCGAGGCCGCCGATCTGGCAGGCCTCGCGCTGGAACTGGCGCTCTGGGGCTCGGCTGATCTGCAATTCCTGACCCCGCCGCCGGACGGCGCGCTGGCCGAGGCGCGCGCATTGCTGGCGGGCCTCGGCGCGTTGAACGCACAGGGCCGCATCACCGATCACGGCCGCGCCCTGGCCCGGCTGCCGCTGCATCCGCGTCTGGCCCATATGCTGCTGTGTGCCGGAAAGGGCGCCGCGCCGCTCGCCGCCCTGTTGGCCGAACGTGACCCGCTGATCGGCGCGCCCGCCGACCTGACCCTGCGCCTGCGCGCGATGAAGGACCCGCGCGATTCGGGCCACGCGCTGCGGCGCGACGCGCTGGAACGGATCCGCGCCGAGGCGAAGCGGCTGGCCCGGATGGCGCCCGCCGACGGGGGTTTGAGCACCGCCGAAATGGCCGCGCTGGCTTATCCCGACCGGATCGGCCAGCGCCGCCCGGGCGAGGCGCCGCGCTACCTGCTCTCTGGCGGCAAGGGGGCAGTCGTTGACGAGGGCGACCCGCTGGGCCAGGCGCCGCTACTGGTGGCGACCGATCTGGACGGCGACCGGCGCGAGGCGCGCATCCGGCAGGGGCTGGCGCTGCCGCTCTCGGCGCTGCGGGGCCTCCTTGCCGATCAGATCGCGCCCGTGCAGGTCTGCGAATGGGACGCGCGGCAGGGGCGCATCATGGCGCGGGAGCGCGAGATGTTCGGCGCGCTGGTGCTGACCGAACGCCGCTGGCAGGCGCCCCCAGAGGCGATGGCGCGCGCCGCGCTGGACGGGCTGCGCGCGTTGGGGCTGGACCAGTGCCTGAACGCGACGGCGCGGCGCTTGCAGGCACGGGTGGCCTTTCTGCGGGGTCAGGGCGCCGAACTGCCGGACCTGTCGGACCCGGCGCTGATGGAGCGGGCCGAGGACAGGCTGCTGCCCTTTCTTACCGGCATCCGCAGCGCCGAGGACCTGCGCGCGCTGGACCTGACCCCGGCGCTGGAGGCCGCGCTGGGCCATGAGGGCAAGGCGCTGGCCGACCGGCTGGCACCCGCGCATTTCACCACGCCGCTGGGCCGCAAGGTGGCCATCGACTATGCCGGCGGCCAGCCTGAAATCGCGCTGAAACTGCAGGAGATGTTCGGCCAGGCCGCCCACCCCGTCACCGGACCGAAGCGGCTGGCCCTGAAGGTCACGCTCTTGTCGCCCGCCGGGCGGCCGCTGGCGGTGACCACCGACCTGCCGGGTTTCTGGGCCGGTGCCTATGGTGATGTGCGCAAGGAGATGCGCGGCCGCTACCCTCGCCACCCCTGGCCCGAGGATCCGTTGCAGGCCGACCCGACCCTGCGCGCCAAGCCCCGCGGGCGCTGAAGCGATCCGGCTTTTCCGGGAAGTATCGAACTGCCCTGTCTTCCTGCCATGTCGCAGTGTCGCACCAAAGAAAGTCCCCTGCTCTTTCCGGAACGGCCTCAACACCGTTTCCGACTGACCGTTTTCGACAGGCGCCGGGGGACGCGCCTTCGTAGGCGCGTGCAAACGCGCGTATCACAAAGCCCGTTTTTCGTCGGCACCAGTGCTTTGCGGGCCAAGCCAGGGACTATACCGCAACGGGCGCCGTGTTCAGGCCGCCTGCGACACCTCGGCTACCGGAGTGACGCGATCCCAGATCGTATCGAAATCACGCGCGAAGGCCGCGGCGAGTTCCGGGTTGTGTCGGAACAGGATGCGGTGGTCGGCGTGGCGCAGGGTGGCTTCCATGGTCATGTTGGCGGTGCCGGTCAGCACCATGCCGGTCTGCGGGCAGCACAGGTATTTCTGATGCATCCGCCGCCGGCTGGTGCGCAGCGTGATCGGCAACCCGGTCTGCGCCGCCATGTCCTGCAGCCGCAGGGCCCCGGCAGCATTGATCCGCCGGTCCAGCAGCAATTCCACGCGCACGTCCCGGCGCGCGGCGTCGATCAGGGCCTGAAACTCCGGCACCCGGTTGGACAGGGCATACATTGCCACCTTCAGCGTTGCCCCATCGGGCACCGAGCGGATGGCCTCCAGCGTCAGGGTGTTCAGCGTCAGCGGCGCCGGCCGGCGCACCCCGCCCGAGCGCAGAAGTTCTATCGCCCGACGGTCATTGGCCGCGCTGTGGCCCGCGGTTTCCGGCGCGCTGAGCGGATGGCCGCCGGAAAAGGCCACCAGGCAGGGGCCGTCCACCATACGGCGAGGCGGCGGCGTGCCGGCGCGTGCCGGCGCGAGGGGCAGGCCCGTCACCTGCGCCAACGCATGCGGATCGTCCAGGTCGACGCCCTGCGCGGCAGCAGTGCGCAACGCGTCGAAAATCTGACGGGCGCGGGCCGGCGCGGCGGTCAGGCTCTCGTCCAGCCACAGCGTTTCGAATTCATGGCCGAAGCCCTGCAGGACCGGTGTATGCTCGGTGCGATTGTCCAGCAGGATCAGGTTTTCATAGGCCTGCCGCCCGCGCGCCGACCAGTTGAAGCTGCCCGCCAGCATGAGCGCCGGCACGCCCGCGCGGCGCATGAACAGCGTCTTGTGGTGCAGCATGCCCTTGGCCTGGGCGTAGCTGTAGATCAGCCGGCCGCTGGTGCCGTCGGTGGCATAGGGCATGTCGATCTTGAAGCGCAGCGCGGCATTCGGCAGCTCTGCCGCCTGCAGCGCGCGCAGCGCGGTGGGGCTTTTTGCGGCACTCTGGCTCCAGTCCGCGATCACCCGCAGCGAGATATTCGGCCGGCGCCGCAGCAGCGCGATCAGCGCCTCGGCGATGGAGTGGTCGGTGAAGGCAAAACACATCAGATCCAGCGTGATCTGCCGGTCCGGGTCGTCATTCAGGCTTTCGATCACCGTGCGCACGGCTTCGGCCAGCATGTCGCCGCCGTCGGTGCTGCTGAACAGGGCAATCGTCATGCCGGTACCTCCTGTGCCATGTGTCGGGCCGGGCAGCGCGCCTCGGCCGGGGAAAGGGTGAGGGCGCGCGCCAGACCGATCACCGGGCGCGCGGTCTTGCCATAGACGGCGTGTGGATCATCCGTGACGCCGGGCAGCAGCGCCTCGATGCGGTGGCGGGTCGCGGGGGCCAGCCCCTCCAGCCCGGCGGGGCCGGGATAGAAGCTTTCGCATGGCAGGCCATTGGCCAGCACAAGGGCATGGCGCGGCAAGAGGAAATGGTGATAGCGTACGGTGCTGGTGGTGGTGTCGCCGACGACCCCGGGCCGGCCGCGCAGGTTGCCAGCGGCGGTAAGCACGCCGCGCGCGTGGCTCTTCCAGCCCAAAGGCCCGTGCACCAGCACGCCATGCCCGGGCGACAGCCGCAGAGGCGCGGCGGGCAGTCCAGGCCCCAGCGCCCCCGGCGCCAGCACCAGCGGCCTGCAGCGGGCGCTTTCGCCCTGCAGAACCAGTTTCTGCGCCCAGGTCCACAGCACCGGCAGCGGCGGGCCATCGCAGGTCAGCACAAGGTCGCCAGGGCGCAGCCTTTCCACCGGCACCGGCCCATCCGGGGTGGCGATCAGGGTGCCAGCGGCAAAGCAGATCGGCCTGCCCGTCAGAATGACCTGATCCGGCCCCAGTGCCTTTGGCGGCACGCCCACCAGCATCAGGGTAGAGCCGTCATCGAGCGTCAGCAGCGCATTGCCATCCTCGTCAGCATCCAGCCTGGCCTCGAACGCATCCCAGTCGCCGACAGTGGCGCTGTAGAGTTTCAGCACATCGACCGAGGGTTCGAAATCCAGGATCAGTTCATGGTCGAACCCGTCGCCGAATACGAAAACATTGCCTTCCGCGTCGTCCTCGTCGGCGACCGGGTCCATGCCCGGCGCCTTGTCGGCATCATCCTCGGCGATCACGCCGGGATCATGCGAGCCGTCGATCAGATCGGCGGGAGGAGAAAACGCCTTTGACATCGGAACACATTTGCCTGCTGATTCGTCCGGATACGGAAAGATGCCGGCGAATTGTGGAGAAAATCTGATTGCCTCTGGTCATTCTGAAGACAGTGCCCCGGCCATGACGGCGGATGCGGCGGGGCAGGTGAATTTCCAGCGCGACGCCGCCGCCCGGCGGGCGCTGCCGGCCGCCTGCGGCGCGTTGGCGGCCGATCTGGCGGACGCCGCACCGGCGCGCCA
>SKNG01000300.1 GCA_007120685.1 Paracoccaceae bacterium
TCCACCGGCACCTCGACATGATGGCCCGCGTGCATCAGCACCACCGGATCGCCCGAGCGTGTGCAGACCAGCATCTCGCACTCCCCCGCCGCCTGGGCCAGCGCGTCGTCGATATCGTTGGCCTGATAGAGCGCCACCCATTCCTGCTGGTTGCCGATCACGAAATCCATCTCGTCGCGCACGAGCCGCCGGAAATCATCCCGGTGGCGGGTCACGCAGAACGGATCGGAAAGCGCGATACCCACGCGCCCCCCTCCCGCACGGCAGGCGCGCGCGGCCTTCAGAAAGGCTTCTTTCCCCTCGTCCTTGTCGAAGAGATACCCTTCCAGAAACACCAGTTCGCTGTCCGCCATCGCGCCCTCATCCACATCATCCGGCCCCAGATCGGCCGAGATGCCCAGATAGGTGCTCATCGACCGCTCGCCATCCGGCGTGACCAGGATCATGCAGCGCGAGGTCGGCAGATCCCCCGGCACCGGCGCGTTGACAAAGGCGGTGCCGCCCTGCGCAGTGTCACCAGCATAGAAATGCCCCAGATCATCATCGCGCACCCGCCCCACGAAGGCCGTGCGCAGCCCCAGCCGCCCGGCCCCGGCGATGGTATTGGCCACCGACCCGCCCGCACCCTGCTGACGCTCACTCATATGCGCCATCAGCGCCTCGGCCCTCTCGCGCTCGACCAACTGCATGACACCCTTGTCGATGCCCAGATCGCCCAGCACACGCTCCGGCACGCGGGAAATCACATCGACGATGGCATTGCCGATGCCGGAAAGCTGATAGGTCTTGGTCATGTCGTCTTTTCCTCGAAGGGGCAAAGGTCACGGATCAGACAGGCGCCGCAGGCGGGCTTGCGCGCCTTGCAGGTATAGCGGCCGTGCAGGATCAGCCAGTGATGGGCGTGAAGCTGGAATTCGGCCGGCACATGATCCTCGATGGCGCGCTCTACCGCATTGACGTCGCGGCCCGGGCAGATGCCGGTACGGTTGCCGACGCGGAAGATATGCGTGTCCACCGCCTGCGCGGGCATCCGCCACCACATGTTCAGGACCACATTGGCGGTCTTGCGCCCCACGCCCGGCAGCGCCTGCAACGCGGCGCGCGAGGACGGCACCTGCCCGCCATGCTGCTCCACCAGAATACGGCTCAGCTTGATGACGTTCTTCGCCTTGTTGCGGTAAAGGCCGATCGTGCGGATATGCTGGATCAGCCCTTCCTCGCCCAGCGCCAGCATCTTTTCCGGCGTGTCGGCGATGGCGAACAGGCCGCGCGTGGCCTTGTTCACCCCCACATCGGTCGCCTGCGCCGACAGCGCCACGGCCACGAGCAGGGTGAAGGCGTTGATATGCTCCAGCTCGCCCTTCGGTTCCGGGTCGGCGGCCTGAAAGCGGGCGAAGATCTCGGCGAGCACGGGATAGGGAAGCTGGCGGGCCATGCCCCGTCATGCAACGCCGCCCGGGCAGGTGCAAGCCGTCAGTCGCGCCCGCGCCGCAGCAGCCGGCCGATCAGGAAGGAGGTGCGCGGAACATAGGTGTAGCGCGTGCGATCGGTGGGCGCGGGGCGGGCGCGGTTGCGGATCAGGGTGAAAAGCACCAGCGCCACATGCGCGGCCCCGATGAAGACGAACATCGCCGCCGGTCCGTAAGCCGCGATCAGCAGCGAGGCGATGACCGGGCTGGCAATGGCGCCGACCGCATAGAAGAACATCAGTGCCGCCGACAGTTCCACCCGTTCGTCCTGCCGGGCAAAGTCATGGGCATGGGCGGCAGAGACGGAATAGATGGGAAAGGTGGTGAAGCCGAAGAAGGCGGCGGCCAGGAAGATGCCCACCACCCCGGCTTCGGCTGCAAACACCGTCAGCGCGCAGGCAAGCGTCGAGGCCAGCGACAGCCACATCAGCACCGAGCGGCGGGCGAACTTGTCCGCCAGCCAGCCCACGGGGATCTGCGCCACGGCCCCGCCCAGCACATAGGCCGCCAGAAACAGCGCGATCCGGTCGGCTGCCAGCCCCACCGCCAGGCCGTAAAGCGGCCCCACCATGCGGAAGGCGGCACCCGTGATGCCGGAGACCACGACGCCGGCCACCGCCAGAGGCGAGTTGCGCCAGGCATTGAGCGGGCGCAGGCGGGGGGCCTCGCCGGTCTCGGGCGCCTCGGCGCGGGTCAGGACCAGAGGGAACAGGGCGGCGCAACAAAGAAGCGCCAGCAAATTGTAGGATAGATAGGCCGCAGGCTCCAGCACCGCGATCAGAAGCTGCGCACCCAGCGAGCCCACGATATCGACCACCCGGTAGACGCCCATCGCGCGACCGCGGGTCGCGTTGGTGACCTTGGCCTGCAGCCAGGCCTCGACGATGGTGTAGCAGCCGGCCACGGCCACGCCGATGGCCATGCGCATCGGCACCCAGGCCCAGGGATGCGGCACCATCATATGCGCCAGGATGCCGATGGTGCCGGCGGCGGTCAGCGCGGCAAAGGCGCGGGAATGGCCGACCGCGCCCATCAGCCGGGGCGCCCACCAGCAGCCGATGAAGAAGCCCAGGAAATGCGCCGAACCGAGGAAGCCGATCTCGGCCGCGCTGAAGCCCAGCACATCGCCCGACAGCGCATCAAGCGGTGCCACGCCGCCAAGGCCAAGCTGCAACAGCACGACCGAGACGAACAGCGCGGCGAATGAGACGAGGAGGCGCATGGGGCAACCGCTGGCGAACCGCGCCAGAGTGGCCCACTGGCGCGGCGCCGTCCAGCGGGATCCGCCACCCTCGCGGCGCCTTGAGCCGGCGGGGGAACGCGCGTTCGAACGCGCGTGCGCACGGCCCTTCGAAGAGCCGATCGCCCTCCCCCAGTGACGTGCGCGATGCGCCATCGGGACGCTGACACCTGTGCCGCGGCATGACCGGAACTCAACGCTTGACCGGGCGCGTCTGACGGCCCTTCGAAGGGCCGTTTGCCGGATTTACCCGCAGGTTCCGGGTCGCGCATGGCAACGGTGACGGCTAGGATTGTCGCGCTAGGTTTACAGGAGCAGGCATGGACGACGCGATCCAGACACAGGACGAGGGCAGCGGCAGCTATCACTACCGGCTGATCGCCCGCGCCATGGCCGAGATCGACGCCGCTGGCGGCGAGCGCCTGGCGCTGGACGACCTGGCCGCAAGGCTGGGGCTGAGCCCGGCGCATTTCCAGCGCGTCTTCTCGCAATGGGTGGGGGTCTCGCCGAAACGGTTCCAGCAGTATCTGGCGCTTAACCACGCCCGCCGGCTGCTGGCGGAACGGCGCAGCACCCTGGACACGGCGCTTGCCGCCGGCCTTTCCGGCCCCGGCCGCCTGCATGACCTTTTCCTGCGCTGGGAGGCGATGACCCCCGGCGCCTGGGCGCGGCGGGGCGCTGGGCTGGACATCGCCTGGGGACAATTCGACAGCCCCTTCGGCCCGGTGGTGGCGATGGGCACGCAGACCGGGCTGTGCGGGCTGGCCTTTGCGGCCGAGGCGGGGGAGCGGGCGGCGTTCGACGATCTGGCCGCGCGCTGGCCGGCGGCGGCCTTTACCGAGGCGCCAGAGCGGTTGCGCGGCTGGGTCGAGGCGGCTTTCGGGGGCGGTGAGGGCGTGCCGGTGCAGGTGATCGGCGCGCCCTTCCAGATCAAGGTGTGGGAAGCGTTGCTGGTCATCCCGCCCGGCCATGTCGCCACCTATGCCCAGATCGCCGAGGCCATCGGCAAGCCCCGCGCGGTGCGCGCGGTGGGAACGGCGGTGGGGGCAAACCCGCTGGCGCCGCTGATCCCCTGCCACCGGGTGATCGCCAGCACCGGCGCGCTGGCCGGCTACCGCTGGGGCCTGCCGGTGAAGCGCGCGCTGCTGGCGCGCGAGGCCGCCCGGCTGGACGCCGCAGAGCCCGCCCCCGCGGCGCCCTGACCGCGATGCCCCAACCGGTCCCTGCCTCTGCCCTGCCGTCTTTGCCTCGGCAACCCGTCGCCGGAATCGGGTGCATCCGCGGGGCAGCCCTTTGCGTTTCCGGCGGCTGCCCCATAAACTGAGGTCAGAAACGTTCCTGAACGCAAAGGACTTCGACCATGACCATCAAGCCAATCCTTGCTGCCGGCGCCCTGCTGGCGTTGCTGGCGGGCTGCACCGACCCGCAGACGGGCGAGTTGGACCGCACCCGCACCGGACTTGGCACCGGCGCGCTGGCCGGCGGCCTGCTGGGCGCGGCGGTATCGGGCGACCGGACGACCGGTGCCATCGTCGGGGCCGGCGTGGGGGCGCTGGCCGGCGGCGCCATCGGCCGCTCGCTGGACCAGCAGGCGCGCGAGCTGCGCGGCACGCTGGGCGATGACGTGATCGTGCGCCGCGAGGGCAACGAGATCATCCTGGTGATGCCGCAGGATATCCTGTTTGCCTTCGACAGCGCCGACCTGCGCCCGGACCTGACGCGCGATCTGCAGGCGGTCGGCGCCTCGCTTCAGCGCTACCCCGATACAATCGTCATCGTCACCGGCCATACCGACAATGTCGGCGCGGCAAGCTACAACCAGCGCCTGTCCGAACGGCGCGCGCAATCCGTGGCCTCGGTTCTGGTCAATTCGGGCGTCTCGCCGCGCCGGATCCAGACCCGCGGCGCCGGGCAGACGCAGCCCATCGCGTCAAACCAGACCGATGCCGGCCGCGCCCAGAACCGGCGCGTGGAAATCGTGATCCGCGCACAGCAATAACCAGCGACCGGGCGCCGCAGGGCGCCTGACAAGGCAACGGGGGCAGGCGGACGCCTGCCCCTTTCGCTTTCCGGCGCGTCCCGCAACAGACGGGCGTTGAGAAGACGCGCGCGCGGTCGTATCTTCCTGCCAGACGGAGGATGGCGCGTGTTTCAACCGGTTCGGACAGAGCGGCTTTCGCACGGTGTTGCGCGGCAGATCGAACTGCTGATCCTGCGCGGCCTGCTGCGCCCGGGCGACCGGCTGCCGCCAGAGCGCGACCTGGCCGAACGCATGGGCGTCAGCCGGCCTTCCCTGCGCGAGGCGATTGCCGACCTGCAGGCGCGCGGGCTTCTGGTCACTCGCGCGGGGGCCGGTGTTTATGTCGCCGACATGCTGGGAGCGGCGTTTTCAAAGGCGCTGGTCGACCTCTTCGCCAGCCACCAAGAGGCGCTTTTCGACTACATCGGCTTTCGCCGCGATCTGGAGGGCATGGCGGCCGAACGCGCGGCGCGCTTCGGCTCGGATACCGATCTGAAGGTGATTGCCACGATCCTGCAGAAGATGGAGGCCGCGCATCGCAAGCGCGACCCGTCGGACGAGGCCGCGCTCGACGCCGAATTTCACCTGGCGATCATCGAGGCCAGTCACAACATCGTCATGCTGCACATGATGCGCGCCATGTTCGACCTGCTGCGCGCCGGGGTCTTCTACAACCGCCAGCAAATGTTTCGCCATCGCACCACCCGCGATGCGCTGCTGGACCAGCACCGCGCCATCAACGCCGCCATCCAGGCCCGCGACGCCACCGGCGCCCGCGCGGCGGCCGAGGCGCATATGACCTATGTCGAAAACCGCCTGGGCGATCTGCTGAAGGCCGAACGGCACGAACAAATCGCCCGCCTGCGCTATCAGCACGAACTGAGCAGGGAATAAGGCCGGGCGGGCCGGTCTTGATCAGTTCAGTTGCACCTGCAAGGGGTAATAGCCGTTCTCGAAATCGCCGAACAGGTCCGGCAGATCAGGGTGATCGACCGGTTCACCGGATTCGTCGGCCACCAGGTTCTGTTCGGACACATAGGCCACGTAATAACTCTGCTCATTTTCGGCAAGCAAATGATAGAAAGGCTGATCCCTGGCCGGGCGCGCATCCTGCGGGATGGCGTCGTACCATTCTTCGGAATTGGCAAAGATCGCATCGACATCGAAAACCACACCCCGGAACGGGTGCTTGCGGTGCCGGACCACCTGGCCAAGACGGTATTTAGCGTGAGTCTTTAACATATCGCCCTCTTCAACCTTTAGTTAACCCGGATCCGGCGTGTCGGTCCAGCAGCGAAACGGCGGTTGCGCAGAAACAGATTGTGAAATGTGGCAAAACAGTGGCAGGGCTACCGGGCAGCGCACAATCGCGCGATCAGGCCGACCGCGCGCGGGGAAAACGACCTCCCGGGCCGTCTGCGTGTTTCCCTTTTTGCCGGTTTGCGCTAAGAAACTCTGACGCGGCGCAAGACCGCGGTGATCGGGCACAACGATCGGGGCAGTGTGACATGGCAATCAAGGCAAATGCGCTAGGCGTCTTTCTGGTCCTGCTGGTTCTGGCAGGATGCGGCCAACGAGATTTCAGCGCGCCGCGCCATCTGGACGATGCTTGCGCCCTGGCCGCTGAACGGCCACGTTACATGATGGCGATGCGCGCGGCCGAACGGCGATGGGGCGTGCCCGTGCCGGTTCAGATGGCCATCATCCATGCCGAAAGCCGCTTCATCGGCGACGCCCGCACCCCGTTCCGCTGGTCGGCCGGCGTGATCCCCATGGGGCGGCAGTCCTCTGCCTTCGGCTACGGGCAGGCGCTGGATCGCACCTGGGAGGAATATCAGCAAGAAACCGGCAACCGCCGCGCCCGCCGTGACCGGATCCGCGATGCCACCGATTTCATCGGCTGGTATTCGCAGAAATCGCGCGAACGCAATGGCATCGCCCTGACCGATGCCCGCAACCTGTACCTTGCCTATCATGAAGGTCATGCGGGCTTCGCGCGCCAGAGCTACAATGCCAAACCCTGGTTGCTGGGCGTGGCCGACCGGGTGGCCAACCGCGCGGATATGTACGAGCAGCAGTTGCGCAACTGCAGACGGCGCTGACGCCGCTGCGGGTTCCATGGCCTCTTGCCCGGACGATACGGTGTTTCCGGGGCGAGACTACTGCCCGGCGATCCCGCCGCGGCGCTGGACCTCCAGATCGACGCTGAACAGGCCGGCGGCCAGGTTCACGTCATGCTGCAACCCACCCAGGATCACCGTGGTTTCCCGCCCCATGTCGTCGGTGATGATCCATTGCCGCAACTCTACCGGATCGGCGCTGAAAACCAGCCGGATATTGCCGTATTCCGGATGCTCCGGGTCCTGCGCCACAACTACCGTCGTCGGCCCTTCGGTGAAGTGGTCCACCACCATCCGGTCTCGGGTCATGTCCACCCGGTCGGCGAGGATCAGGTTCAGCGGCGTTCGGCGAAGCGGATAGACCGACGGTCCCATATTGGACCGCGCGTCGAACACGTTCACCGACCCGCCCGCGGCCAGCACCAGATTGGGGTCCGGTGGGTCGTATTCGAACCGAACCCGCCCCGGCCGGTGTATCATCAGCCGACCGGTGGTCAGCGTGCCGTCCGGGTTGATCTGGGTGAAATCACCCTGCGCCGTCCGAAAGCTGTTGAAGTAACGCGAAATCTCGGTCAGCGAAAGCCGCTGCGCCGCCGCGGGGGCAGGCAGGGCAAGCGTACTGACGGCAACCAGCGCGACGGAGGCGGACCTGAGAAGGAAACGACGTCTGCTCATGGTCTGCATCTAACGCTTTGCGGACGCTTTCGCATCGGCCAATAAGCGGCAGACAGCACAAAACCGCGCGATTAGGCGGAAAGCGGCGCAGTCATGCGCACGGGCCCTCTTGCGAAATGTTATAGTGTAACTATTGTTTCGTCGATCCAAGATGCAGAGGTCCGCCATGCCTACCGCCCGTTCCGCCGATCCCCGCCTGCCCGTCACCGTGCTTTCCGGCTTCCTGGGTGCCGGCAAGACCACGCTGCTCAACCATGTGCTGAACAACCGCGAGGGGCGGCGCGTGGCGGTCATCGTCAATGATATGTCCGAGGTAAACATCGATGCCGATCTGGTACAGGCCGGCGTGGACCTGAAGCGCGGCGAGGAGAAGCTGGTGGAAATGTCCAACGGCTGCATCTGCTGCACGCTGCGCGATGACCTGCTGACCGAGGTGCGTCGCCTGGCTGCCGAAGGCCGCTTCGACTATCTGCTGATCGAATCGACCGGCATTTCGGAACCCCTGCCGGTGGCCGCCACCTTCGATTTCCGCGATGAGAACGGCAACAGCCTGTCGGATCTGGCGCGGCTGGACACGATGGTCACCGTGGTCGACGCGGTGAACCTATTGCGCGACTTCTCCAGCCACGATTTCCTGTCCGACCGGGGTGAATCGCTGGGCGAGGAGGACGAGCGCACCCTTGTCACGCTGCTGACCGAGCAGATGGAATTCGCCGATGTGGTGATCCTGAACAAGGTTTCCGAGGCCGGCCCGGAACGTACGGATGCGGCGCGCAAGATCATCCGCGCGCTCAACGGCGACGCGCGCCTGATCGAAGCCGATTTCTCGCGCGTGCCGGCCGCCTCGATCTTCGACACCGGGCTTTTCGACTTCGACCGCGCCCATGAACACCCGCTCTGGGCCAAGGAGCTTTACGGCTTCGCCGACCACACCCCGGAGACCGAGGAATACGGGATTTCCAGCTTCGTCTACCGCGCCCGTCTACCCTTCGACCCGCAGAAAATCCACGATCTGCTCAACGGCCCGCTGCCCGGCGTGATCCGCGCCAAGGGGCATTTCTGGCTCGCCACGCGGCCCAACTGGGTGGCCGAATTCAGCCTCGCCGGTGCAATTTCCTCGGTCACGCCGCTGGGCGGCTGGTGGGCGGCAGTGCCGCAGGATCGCTGGCCGCCGGACCCCGAACTGCAGGCCAGGATGCGCGAACACTGGTCCGACCCCTGGGGCGACCGCCGCCAAGAACTGGTCTTCATCGGCGCCGGCATGAACGAGCCTGCCCTGCGCGCGCGGCTCAATGCCTGCCTGTTGCCGGCGGAAAGCTTCACCCCTTCGGCCTGGAAAAACCTGCCCGATCCCTTCCCCACATGGGGCACCCGCCGCGCCGCCTAATCCCACCTGCCCCCTCATCTTGCCCTAAATACGCCGAGGGGTGAGGGCCGCAGGCCCGAGGGGGGCAGCGCCCCCCTTCCCCCCTTGCCATGAAGAACACCGCCACCAGCCTGAAACGCCGCCGCCACACGCCCATGCCCGCCTTCGACCGCCTGCCGGCCGAGCTGCGCGCCTGGCTGCACCAAGCCGCCCTGCCCTGGAGCGCCGCCTCGGCCCTGCGGCTCTGGCAGCGCGCCCTGCACGACCATGGCGGCGATACCGGCGCCGCCCGCGCCCGCCTGACCCGGGCCGAGGCCTGCCTCATCGCCCGCGACGCCGCGCGGATCTGGGGGCCGGGCCACCCCGCCGCCCGGCGACAGGCGGCGACACCGGGCGCCCATCCCCTTGCAGCTTCCGCCACTGAGTGACACTGTGCGGCCAAATCGCATTCGGGAGGCTGCAATGCTCGACAAACGCCAGTTCTACATCGACGGCGCCTGGGTGAACCCGCGCGCCGGCACCGATTTTCACGTCATCGACCCGTCCACGGAAGAACCCTGCGCGGTGATCGCGCTTGGCGGGCAGGCCGATACCGATGCCGCCGTCGCCGCCGCCAAGGCCGCGCTGCCGGATTTCATGCATGCCGACCCGGCCGAGCGGCTGGCCCTCGTCCAGCGCATCTATGACGTCTACAAGTCCCGTGCCGAAGACATGGGCAAGGCCATCTCGATGGAAATGGGCGCGCCCATCGACATGGCCCTGTCCAGCCAGGCCGGGGCGGGTATCGGTCATATCAAGAACTTCATCCGCGCTTTCGAGCAGGTGGAATTCGTGGCCCCCCTTGGCGATCACGCGCCCGAGGACCGGATCATCAAGGAAGCCGTTGGCGTCTGCGCGCTGATCACGCCCTGGAACTGGCCGATGAACCAGGTTACGCTGAAGGTGATCCCGGCGCTGCTGGCCGGCTGCACGATGGTGCTGAAGCCCTCGGAAATCGCGCCCCTCTCCTCGCTCCTCTTCGCCGAGATCCTGGACGAGGCCGGGGTGCCCAAGGGCGTCTTCAACCTGGTCAACGGCGATGGCGCGGGCGTGGGCACGCAGCTTTCCGGCCACCCGGACGTGGACATGGTCAGCTTCACCGGCTCCACCCGCGCGGGCATCGCCATCAGCAAGAACGCTGCCGAGACGCTGAAGAAGGTGCATCTGGAACTGGGCGGCAAGGGCGCCAATATCGTCTTCGCCGATGCCGATGAAAAGGCAGTGCGGCGCGGGGCGATGCACTGCTTCAACAACACCGGCCAGTCCTGCAACGCGCCGACCCGCATGCTGGTGGAACGCGCGGCCTATGATCAGGCCGTCGAGATCGCCGCCGAGACCGCGCAGAAAACCGCCGTCGCCTCGGCCCACGATTCCGGCCGCCATATCGGCCCGCTGGTCAGCCAGGCGCAGTTCGACAAGGTTCAGGACCTGATCCAGAAGGGTATCGACGAGGGCGCGCGGCTGGTCGCCGGCGGTCTGGGCCGGCCCGAAGGCGTGAACCGCGGCTATTTCGTGCGCCCCACGGTCTTTGCCGATGTCAACAACGACATGACCATCGCGCGCGAGGAGATCTTCGGCCCGGTCCTGTCGATCATCCCCTTCGAGGGCGAGGAAGAGGCGATCCGTATCGCCAATGACACGCCTTACGGCCTGACCAACTATGTGCAAAGCCAGGACGGCGCGCGGCGCAACCGCGTGGCGCGGCATCTTCGGTCCGGGATGGTGGAAATGAACGGCAAGTCGCGCGGCGGCGGGTCGCCCTTCGGCGGTATGAAACAGTCCGGCAACGGGCGCGAGGGCGGCGTCTGGGGGATCGAGGATTTCCTGGAGGTCAAGGCGGTTTCCGGCTGGTCGCCCGAGGATGCGTGAGGGCGCCATGGGCTATCGGTACGACGACCAGAACATCTTCGCGAAGATCCTGCGCGGCGAGATCCCCTGCGACAATGTGCTGGAGACCGAACACAGCCTCGCCTTTCGCGATATCCGCCCGCAGGCGCCGGTGCATGTTCTGGTCATCCCCAAGGGGCCGTATGTCACCTATGACCATTTCGCGCTGGAAGCCTCGGACGCCGAGATCGCCGATTTCACCCGCGCGGTGGGGCAGGTCTGCCAGCAACTCGGCGTCCAGCCGGGCACGGGCGGGTCGGGTTACCGCGTGATCTCCAACGCCGGGGGCGACGGGGTGCAGGAGGTGCCGCACCTGCACGTCCACATCATGTCCGGGCGAATGCTGGGGCGGATGGTCTCGGCCGGGTAAGACAGTGCCCGCCTGATCGCCTGGGCGGCGCCGGGAAACGGGCTTTGGAAAGCCCGTGCAACGCGCCTTCGAAGGCGCGTTTTCCCGGCCGCGACGGCACGCTTGACCGGAAGCGGTTTCAGGCGGTCAGAACGGCGCGAGCGCGCGGAAACTCATCACCGCGCCGGTGGCCGGATGCGCCAGCCGCAGGGTTTCGGCATGCAGCATCAGGCGCGGATGCTCCACCGCCGCGCCGCTGGCATAAAGCGTGTCGCCCAGAATCGGATGGCCCAGCGCCTGCATGTGCACCCGCAACTGATGGCTGCGGCCGGTGACGGGTTTCAGCTGCATCCGCGCGTATCCGTCATGGCGCCGGGTCACCCGCCAGTCGGTCAGTGCCGGGCGGCCTGTTTCATGGCAGACCTTCTGGCGCGGGCGGTTGGGCCAGTCCACGATCAGCGGCAGATCCACCCGTCCCTTCACGCCCTCCGGCTGGCCTGCCACCAGCGCGACATAGCGTTTCGACACCCGCCGCGCCTCGAACTGGCGGCCCAGATGTGCCTGCGCCTGCGGGGTCAGCGCAAAGGCGATGACGCCCGAGGTGTCCAGATCCAGCCGATGCACCAGCAGGATACCGGGAAAGGCCGCGCGCAGCCGGGCGATCAGGCAATCGCCCCGGTCCTCGCCCCGGCCCGGCACGGTGAGCAGGCCCGAGGGCTTGTCGACGATCAGCAGGTCGTCATCGACATGCAGCAGGCGGATCGGCCCGGCGGGCGGGGCATAGGTGAAACCGGTCATGCCCGACGCCCTACCCGGTGCGGCGGCGCTATTCCAGCGCGCGCAGCAGCTTGCGCTCCAGCGGTGCCAGCACCTGCCGCAGGCTGCCGCCGCGTTTCAACACCTGCCCGTCGGGGCCGACCAGCGCGTACAGCCCCTGCCGGTTACGCTGCGCGGGCAGCTTTTCGATCCGGTAAAGCGGGTTTTCGGCGGTGCGCCGGAAAATGCTGAACACTGCCCGGTCGCGCAGGCAGGAAATCCCGTAATCGCGCCAGAGCCCCGCCGCCACGAAACGACCGTAGACCGACAGGATAGCGCCCAGTTCATGGCGGTCGAAAGAGACCGTCTCTGGCGGACTGCGGAAGGCTCCGCGGGGCGTGACCACATTCATGCGCAGAGCCTGCCTTGGCGCGGCGGGCAAATCAAGCCCCCTCGCGCGCAGGCAACAAACCGCCATCTTGCCGCCATCGCGCCGAAAAAAAGCCGGGATTCGCTGCCATACAGTCCGATACGAAAGCGGGCTATGGTCGATGCCGGCCCCAACCCCCCCAGCGGGGCGGACAGCGACCGTGGTGCGCCAATACCAGGCCGGGTGCCCCTTCGGGCGCCCGGTTCCTGGCGTTTTCGGCGGCGTGGTTCAGCCGCAGTAGACCGCCAGTATGCGCTCGCCAAACCGCTCCAGTTCGACATTCAAACGCTCCGGGCGATGATCCATGGTCAGCGCGTCGCCGCTGCGAAAGACCCGCAGCGGTGGCGGGGCGGGAAAGGGCTCTGGCGCGGGCTGGCCGATCAGATGCCAATACCTGGCGGCGCCGCAGGTATCGGTGGCCTCTCGCGCGGGCACGGCGGGGGGCACGGGCGCGGCCGCCCCGCCGGGCGGTGCCAACGGGGCGGCGGGCGCCGGCTGATCGGCGGGCGGCTGCCCGGGCCAGCGCGGCAAAGCCGTGCAGCCAGCCAGCATAAGGCCAAGGGCAAGCATGAGGGGCAGGCGCATCGGCAGAGGCTCCGCTGTCTGATACCTGAGCCCCAGCATGCGGCGAGCGACCCCTGGTTGCAACCCCCGGCCAGCGGCCCCCACCGCCCGATACTGGACAGCCCGCCGGCCAACCCTTATCTGGCGGGGATGGCCCAGCAGGAAAACCCCAATTACAAGGTGATCGCCGAGAACCGGCGCGCGCGCTTCGACTATTTCATCGAAAGCGATCTGGAATGCGGCATCGTGCTGACCGGGTCCGAGGTGAAATCCCTGCGCACCGGCCAGTCCAACATCGCCGACAGCTACGCCAGTGTCGAGGAGGGCGAGTTGTGGCTGATCAACGGCTATATCGCCCCCTACAAACAGGCCGGCGTCTGGGGGCATGAGGAGCGGCGCAGGCGCAAATTGCTGGTCAGCCGGCGGGAACTGGCGCGGCTGTGGGCGGCCACGGCCAAGGACGGCATGACGCTGGTGCCGCTGGTGATGTATTTCAACCACCGGGGCATCGTGAAGCTGAAGATCGGCATCGCCAAGGGCAAGAAACAGGCCGACAAGCGTGCCACCACGGCCAAGCGTGACTGGGACCGCCAGAAGCGCCGGTTGCTGAAGGAACACGGCTGATCGCCGTATCGGCCCCGGGACCGGCCAGGCCTTTGCGGTGGTTCAGGTCAGGAAGCCGCCATCGGCATCGTCGCCCGCCTCTTCGATCAGCCGGTCGAAATCGGGGATCGTGACATGCCGTTTGCTTTCGACCTCGATCACGCCGTCACGGCGCAGCGCCGAAATCTGCCGGCTGACGGTTTCCAGCGTCATGCCCAGATAATCCGACATCGCCTCTCGCGAGAGCGGCAGGTCGAAGCTCACGCGCCCCTCCGGCTCGATCAGCTTCAGCGCGGCGTCGCGCCGGGCCATGATTGCAATAAGGCTGGCGATCTTCTCGCGCGCGGTCTTGCGGCCCAAGAGCAGCATCCATTCACGCGCCGCGTCCAACTCGTCCAGCGTCATTTCCAGCAGCCGCTGACCGACATGCGGCGTGGTCAGCATGATGTCCTCGAACGCCGTCTTGCGAAAGCAGCACATCAGCAGATCGGTGGTGGCGGTCACGTCATAGGCAGCGGTATCGCGCCCCGGCCGACCCACGAAATCCGACGGCAGCAGCAGGCCCACCATCTGCCGCCGCCCGTCCTCCAGCGTCTGGCTGAGCGTGGCAATGCCGGACACCACCGAGGCCACATAATCCATCCGGTCACCGGACCAAACAACGGTTTGCCCTGCTTCGAAACTACGGTAGAACTTGATGGCTTCCAGCTTCTCCAATTCGTCGTCATCGCAACGCGCGCAGACTGCCTGGTGCCGGATGGGACAGTCAGAGCACTGGACATGCAGAAAACGGGGCGAGGCTGTATGGGTTTTCTGCATGTATTTGATCTAGGTCAAGGATTTCGGATTATGTTGGACCGACTGTAAACCAATGCAGACAGATTCGCAACTCGCCCACCTCGGACTCTTCAACGCGCGCGTGCCGCGTTACACGAGCTATCCAACCGCCCCGCAATTCAGCGCCGACATCGGCCCCGACACCTTTACCGACTGGCTGCGGGCCATCAAGCCGGGCAGCCTTATCTCGGTCTATATCCATGTGCCGTTCTGCCGACGGTTGTGCTGGTTCTGCGCCTGCCGGACGCAGGGCACCAGCAGCGAGGCGCCGGTGATCAGCTATGTGCAGATGCTGAAGGCCGAACTGGCGTTGCTGCGCGAGGTGCTGCCGGAAGGTGTGAAACTGTCACGGTTGCACTGGGGCGGGGGCACGCCAACGCTGCTGCCGCCCGATCAGATGCGCGGCCTCGCCGCCGCCATCTTCGATGTCGTGCCATTAGGCGAGGAGGCCGAGTTCTCGGTCGAGATCGACCCCAACGAGATCGACGACGAACGGCTTGACGCGCTGGCCGAAGCCGGCATGAACCGCGCGTCCGTCGGCGTGCAGGATTTCGACCCCGATATCCAGGCGATCATCGGCCGCGACCAGAGCTACGAGATCACACGCTCGGCGATTGAGGCGATCCGCGCGCGCGGCGTCACCAGCCTGAACGCCGATATCCTGTTCGGCCTGCCCAACCAGGACCGCAAGAAGCTGGCCGATTCGGTGCAGAAGCTCTTGTCGCTCAGCCCGGACCGAGTGGCGCTTTACGGCTATGCGCATGTGCCCTGGATGGCCCGGCGCCAGCAGATGATCCCCTCCGACACCCTGCCCCGGCCCGAGGAACGGCTGGAACTGTTCGAGACTGCGCGGCAGCTGTTTTCCTGGGACGGCTATGACGAGATCGGCATCGACCATTTCGCCCGGCCAGAGGACGGGCTGGGCCAGGCCTGGCGCAACGGTACGCTGCGGCGCAACTTTCAGGGCTACACCGATGACACCGCGCCGGTGCTGGTGGGGTTGGGTGCCTCGTCGATCTCGCGCTTCCCGCAGGGCTTTGCACAGATGAACGCGGCGACATCGGGCTGGATGAAATCCGTGCAGTCCGGCGAGTTTGCCACCAAGAGGGGGCACGCGTTCCGGGGCGATGACCTGCTGCGGGCGCGGATCATCGAAGCGCTGATGTGCGATTTCGCGGTCAGCAAGGACGAACTGGCCCGCAACCATGGCGCCACGCCCGAGCAACTGGACGATCTGTTCGAGCCGGTTGCCGCGCAGTTCGAGGGCTTTGTCAAACATGATGCCAAAGGCTTGACGATCCCACCCGAGGGACGGCCGCTGACGCGCATGATCGCCGCCGCCTTTGACGCCTACGCGATGGACAGCCAGGGGCATTCCTCGGCGGTCTGACCTCGGCGACCCGCAGCGCAGGCCAGTGCCCCCCGCCCGCCCAGCCAGGGCGAGCGGGCGTTGGCCTGATCTACCGGGCAGCAGCCTCTGCGGCATAGAGTTCCTGCGCCGTCTCAACCGCCTTGGCGTGCACGGCGGCCAGGTCCGGGCGCATCTTCTCGGCGCGCATGGCCGCCTGCATGGTCGAGTGATGCTGGCCCTGGAAATGCGGGAACACCTCGCGCGCGATCAACTCGTAGCTTTTCTTCGTCGCCTCGAAATTCGCCCAGTTATGGGCCAGCAGCAGATAGGCGCCGAACCCGCCATTGGACTGTTTCCACAACCGTTCGATCTGGGCGCGGCACATTTCCGGCGTGCCGATCGCCCCGAAGCCGGTGTCGTTGATGAAATCGATCATCTCGCGCGCATTGGCGCCGGGCATGGCCATCTGCGGGAAGGCGGCGATTTCCTGGAAATAGTGGAACCACTGTTCGATCCCGTACTCCACATCGCGCCGGGCCTGTTCCGCTGTGTCGGCGATATGGCACAGGCCGACCAGCCGCCATTTGCTGCGGTCGGGCACATGGCCGTAATGCGCCGCCTCAGCCTCGATCACGTCCCAGTGCAGCGCCAGCGCGTCAAAGCCCGCCGCCGTCGTCGCCCCGATGGAAATCATGCCGGTGCCGTATTTCCCCGCCAGCTTCGGCCCGGTGGGCGAGGCGACGGCGGCGGTGGCGATATCGAAGTTGGAATAGGGCCGCAGATGCAGGCGCGCATCCTTCAGCGTCCAGCGTTCGTTTTCAAAGGTGACCGGCTCTTCGGTGCGGATCAGCCGGGTGATCACGTCCA
>SKNG01000005.1 GCA_007120685.1 Paracoccaceae bacterium
ATTCCTCGTTCTCCAGCAGGGCCGTGTAGTAGAAGGCACGCAGCAGCTTGCCGCGGCGCATGAACTCTTGCCGAAGGAGCTTGTAGTCGATGTCGAAGCCCAGCGATTTGCCGGCTGCGAAAAGGTTGGCGCCATCAATGAAGAGCGCCAGACGTTCGTCCTTGTAGAACATGGTTCGTCTCTTGAGTTTTCTGAGAAGGGCTAACGTGGAAACAGTTTCCAGAATCAAGCACCGAAGGGCGCGCTCGGTCATCCTTCAGTCTCGAAGTATATTATGCAAATTGCAAAGGACAACCGTTTCCTTGGTGGAAGCGTGACAAAACTTGGTGTCCGGTTGATGATCGACCTTGGCATGGTCGGATTGTGCCTGCATGGGTTCGGCCCGCGCTTGAACGACAGTTGATCGCCGCTGCGGCGCGGCACCTTGTCATTTGGCGGCGGGACGTGTAACAGGCCAAGTTGAGCTGCCCCCTTGACCAGACTGGAGTGCTGAATGGCCCGCGTGACGGTAGAAGACTGCGTTGACAAGGTTCCGAACCGTTTTGAGCTGGTGATCCTGGCGGCGCATCGGGCACGCGAGATTGCTTCCGGCGGGCCGATCACCGTGGAGCGCGACAACGACAAGAACCCGGTCGTGGCCCTGCGCGAGATCGCCGAAGAGACGCAATCCTCTGACGCCCTGCGCGAGCGGCTGATCGAGAGCATGCAGACCCAGATCGAGGTCGACACGCCCGAGGATGACGACATGGCGCTGCTGATGGGCGTGCAGGCCGATGAACCGGTCAGCGACGACATGAGCGAAGAGCAGATGCTCCGCCAACTTCTGGAGGCGCAGGGCCAGCAGGGCTGAAACCCGGCGCTGGCCAGGGCGGTCTGGCCGTGATCACACCCGATGACCTTGTCGCACTGGTGCACAACTACAACCCCGGCTGCGACGAGGCCCTGATCAGGCGCGCCTGGGATTACGGCGCGGCGATGCATGAGGGGCAGCTTCGCCATTCCGGCGAGGCTTATTTCACCCATCCCGTCGCCGTAGCCTCGATCCTGACCGAGATGCGCTTAGATGACGCAACCATCGTCACCGCGCTCTTGCACGACACGATCGAGGACACGCGCTCGACCCATGACGAGGTGGCGCGGAAGTTCTCGCCCGAGATTGCGGATCTGGTCGATGGCGTGACCAAGCTGACCAACCTGCAGCTTTCTTCCTCCGAGGCCAAGCAGGCCGAGAATTTCCGCAAGCTCTTGATCGCCATGAGCCGCGATTTGCGGGTGATCCTGGTCAAACTGGCCGACCGGCTGCACAACATGCGTACCATCCGCTCGATGCGGGCCGACAAGCAGGGACAGAAGGCGCGCGAGACGATGGAGATCTACGCGCCGCTGGCCGGCCGCATAGGCATGCAGTGGATGCGCGAGGAACTGGAGGACCTTGCCTTTCGCGTCCTGAACCCCGAGGCGCGCAATTCCATCCTGCGCCGTTTCATCACCCTGCAGCGCGAAGCGGGTGACGTGATCAACCGCATCACCGGCGACATCAGGCTGGAACTGGACCGCGCGCAGATCGACGCAACTGTTTACGGCCGGGCCAAGAAACCGTTTTCCATCTGGCGCAAGATGCAGGAAAAGGATCTGACCTTTTCCCGCCTGTCCGACATCTACGGCTTTCGCATCATCGTCGACGATGTGGCGCAGTGCTATCATGTGCTGGGCCTGATCCATCAGCGCTGGCGGGCGGTGCCGGGGCGATTCAAGGATCATATCAGCCAGCCAAAGCAGAACGGCTACCGGTCCATCCACACCACCGTTTCAGGCCGCGACGGCAAGCGGGTCGAGGTGCAGATCCGCACCCGCGAGATGCACGAGGTCGCCGAGGCCGGGGTGGCGGCGCATTGGGCCTACAAGGACGGCGCGCGGGTGGAAAACCCCTTTGCCGTCGATCCGGCGAAATGGATCGCCGCGCTGACCGAACGGCTGGACAGCGCCGGCGAGGATCACGACGAGTTTCTGGAACACGTCAAGCTGGAAATGTACGCCGATCAGGTCTTCTGCTTCACGCCGAAGGGCGATGTGATCCAGTTGCCGCGCGGCGCCACGCCGCTGGATTTCGCCTATGCCATCCATACCCGGATCGGCCATGCCACCGTCTCGGCCAAGGTGGACGGGCTGCGGGTGCCGCTGTGGACGCGGCTGCGCAACGGCCAGATGGTGGACATCATCACCGCCGAGGGGCAGCGCCCGCAGGCCAGCTGGATCGAACTGGTGCATACCGGCCGCGCCAAGGCTGCCATCCGCCGCAGCCTGCGCGAGGAAGACCGCGAACGCTTCGTCCGGCTGGGGCGCGAACTGATGCGCCTGGCCTTCGAGAATGTCGGCCGCCGGTTGACGGACAAGGCCATCGACGCGGCCGCGCGCACGCTGGGGCTAAAGGGGGCGCAGGAGTTGCTGGCGCGTATCGGCAGCGCCGAGTTGAGCGCGCGTCAGGTGGTGGAGCAACTGTTCCCGGAACTGGCCTCGGTCAGGGGTGACGAGATCGACAGCACGCAGGCCGTGGTGGGTCTGGAGCCGGGCCAGAATTTCCGCCGCGCGGCCTGCTGCCAGCCGGTGCCGGGCGAACGCATCGTCGGCATCACCTATCGCGGCAAGGGGGTGCTGGCCCATGCCATCGATTGCGCCGTCCTGGCCACGCTGGAGGATCAGCCCGAACGCTGGATCGACCTGCGCTGGCAGGAGGGGCGCCATCTGGCCGTGCACGCCGTGGCGCTGGAACTGACGATTTCGAACAATGCCGGCGTGCTGGGGCGCGTTTGTTCCTTGATCGGCTCGCAAGGGGCCAATATCTCTGATCTGCGGTTCGTTGACCGCAAGCCCGATTTCTTCCGACTCCTCGCCGAGGTCGATGTGCGCGACGCCGAACATCTGCACGCCCTGCTGACGGCGCTGAGCGCCGAGGCCGATGTGGCCGAGGTGCGGCGTTTCCGTGATCCGACCCGGCAACCCTGAACAAGCGCGGCAAGCGGCGTGGTCTTCAAGCGCAGAACCAGAAAACCCAGGCTTCAGGCGGTTGCCGAGTTCTTCTATCCGCGCGGCGGCTGGCGCCGGTCCACCGCCTATGTGATGCACCGGCTGCGCCGCCTGCCCGATACGCCGCACCGGATCTGCGTGGGGATCGCGGCGGGCACCTTCGTGTCCTTCCTGCCGCTATGGGGGCTGCATTTCCTGCTCGCCGCGCTGCTGGCCTGGCTGTTCCGGGGCAATATCCTGGCAGCACTCCTGGGCACGTTCTTCGGCAACCCCGTCACCTTTCCGCTGATCGCCGTCGGTGCGCTGGAACTGGGCAACATGCTGATCGGCGGCGTGCACAGCATGAAATTCGCCGAGGTGATGGCGGCAATGGGCTATGCGACGGGGGAAATGACCGCGAACCTCTTCGCGCTCTTCACCAGCGACACGGTAACCTGGGAACGGACGCGCGTCTTCCTGTGGCGGGTGTTTTTTCCCTTCATTCTGGGCGGGACCATCCTGGGCATTCCCACAGCGCTTGCCATGTACTATCTCTGCCTGCCACTGGTTCAGGCCTATCAGCGCGGCCGGATCAGGCGGCTGAAGGCGCGGCTGGACGCGGCCCGGCAGATCATGCGTGAGCGAGAAAGCGGAGACCAGACGTGACAACATCAGAGACCAGCCTGTCGCCTCCCTTGCGTCTGGGCGTCAACATCGACCATGTCGCCACGTTGCGCAACGCGCGCGGCGGCGCGCTGCCCGATCCGGTGCGTGCGGCGCTGGTGGCCCAGGGCGCCGGCGCCGACGGGATCACCGCCCATCTGCGCGAGGACCGGCGCCATATCGTGGATGAAGACATCGCGCGGTTGATGGCGGCGATCTCGGTGCCGCTGAACTTCGAGATGGCGGCAACGGCCGAAATGCAGGCGATCGCCCTGCGCCACCGGCCCCATGCCGTCTGCCTGGTGCCCGAGCGGCGCGAGGAGCGCACCACCGAGGGCGGGCTGGACGTGGCCGCCGATGCCAACCGGCTGCGCGGTTTCTGCGCGCCGCTGGTGGATGCCGGCTGCCGGGTGTCGCTGTTCATCGGCCATGACGCGCGCCAGATCGACGCGGCGCTGCGGGTCGGCGCGCCGGTGGTGGAATTCCACGTCGGCCGCTACTGCGACCTGGTGGCCGAGGGCGAGGGCGATGCGGCGGCCGAGGAACTGGCGGCGCTGAGCAGCGCCATCAGGGATGCGCATTCGGCGGGGATCGAGGTGCATTGCGGGCACGGGATCAGCTATGACACGGTGGCGCCCTTTGCCGCGATGGCCGAGGTGCGCGAGTTGAACATCGGTCATTTCTTGATCGGCGAAGCGGTGTTTCGCGGGCTGGGTCCGGCCATTGCCGAAATGCGCCGGCTGATGGATGATGCCCGGGGTTGAAGGCGCGCGGGCCTGTCCGGCGTCGCCCAGTGCGGGGGGCTTGGGCATGGCAGGAGTGATGCAGACGTTCCGGGCAACGGGGCTTTCCGCCGCCATGGCGATGGGCCTGGCAGGGTCTGTGGCGCAGGCACAGGTGATCACCGATTGCAGCCGGGTGGCGGACCCTGCCCATATCATGGAGCCCTGGTCCCGTTTCAGCCGCACCTTTGCCAATGGCAACATTCGAATCACGCTTCTGGATACCTTTGGCGAGCCGACCTGTTGCGCGGCGCATCTGCTGATCCTCGCGCCTTCCGGCTCGCCGGAATGGCCGGAACATCGGCAGTGCCATGTGGCCTCGGACAGCGAGGGGCGGGGCTTTTCCGAGATCGAATTCGACCGGATCGAGGCAAGCTATGATCCGCGTCTGGGGCTGTTGGTGGAGGTGCCCTGGCATCGCTATGTGGATGGCCGGGTGACGCAGCCGGGGGTGATGCGGATCCGGATCAACCAGGCGACCGGCGATGTCGGGTTGGAGTGACCGGGGCGGGGTGGCGCTGTGATTCTGGGCATCGGGGCGGATCTGGCGAATATCGACCGGGTGGCGCGCACGCTGGCACGGTTCGGTGACCGGTTTCGTCAGCGGGTATTCACCGAGGCCGAACTGGCGCTGGCGGCCGGGCGGCGGGGCGAGGCCGGCACGCTGGCGCGGCGCTGGGCGGCGAAGGAGGCCTGCGCCAAGGCGTTGGGCACGGGGCTGCGGATGGGGATTGCCTGGCGCGAGATGGGGGTGATCAACGGGCCGCAGGGAGCGCCGCGGATGGTGCTGACGGGGCACGCGGCGGCGCGGCTGGCGGCGCTGGCGCCGGCGGGGCAGCGGGTGGTGGTGCATCTGAGCCTGACCGACGACCCGCCCTGGGCGCAGGCTTTCGTGGTGATCGAGGCGCGGCCGCTGTAGTGGCCGGGTGACGCAAGGCACAGGGCGTGCTCCCGCCCCTTTTCGAAGGCCGTTTCGGCCTGCGAAAAGCGTTGGGCCAGGCCGCGCGCTGCGCGCGCGGTGAAACGGCAAAGGCGCGCGCTTTGCGGTAAGCATCCGCCGAGAGCCGTCTGCGCTGGCCGGGTGAATGGTCGCAAGGCGTGGCGATATGTCATGCTCTTCCGTTTCCCCCCGATCGAACTCTTCGCGGCCGAGGGTGTCGGCCGTCGTCGGCAATGGTCTGAAGAGGATAAGATCCGGATTGTTGAAGAAGGCTTCCGCTGGCACCGGCAGGGGTCGGCGACGTTGCGGCGATACGGGATTTCGCGATCACTGCTGTCGACCTGGCGGCGCGCGTTTCGCGATGGGACGCTTGGAGCCGAGGGCCTGGATGCCAGCCTCGTGCCGCTGGTGATGAAGGACGCAACACCGTCCCCAGCGGCGGGCCCGGTTCAGGCCCCGCAGGGTGACCGGATCGATATCGCGCTGCCGAAAGGCCGGTGCATGACGATCCCCACGCCGCTGCCGCCATCGCGTCTTGCAGCGCTGCTGGCCGTGGTGGACCCACGCTGATCGCGTTTCCGGCCGGAGTCAGGCCCAACCAGGCGGACAGGTCGCGGCCTGACCGAAAGTCGGTAATGTCGGGCAGCGCCGCGACCCGTATGCTGGCGGAGATCGGGCCGATGCCGGGTCAATCGCCGGGAAAACGGTCCCTCGGATCGTTTTCTGGCCCGGCTCATATCTGCAGGCGTTGCGCATCTTCATTGGTCTTGGCGTCAGTGCGCATGTCGGCGGTCAGGTCTTCGATCTTCTTCTGGGTATCGCCCAGCTAATCAGAGAGCAGGCTCAGGGCCTTGCTTTGCGGGTGTCGAAAGGTCGGTCCGCTCACAGGTCATGATCAGCCGCTCGACATTGTGGATAGCCTTGGCACGACAATCTCGAACTCGCCGGGATGCGCCCTCATGGCGTTCACGAACTGCCTCTGCTGGCGCACCAGAAATTCCCTTGCCCTGTGGGTCAGCAGCAATGCCTGCGTGTCCTCACTCTTCACGGGAACAAACCGCATGGACGGACGCGACTGCGCTGCCGCGCGTTCTCTGCCTTCAATCGCTCCACTGAAGCGATTGATCGCTGCGCCACCGGCGCCGAACCTTCACAGATCGCAGCGGCATCGTTCGTCGGCTTACGCGGCTGCACTGCAGCCACGGTCCTCCTCACCGTCCGTCTTGCCCCGCTTTACGTAGCCTTTGACATAGCTCGTTCGACGCGCTTACGCGGCCCCATCGGGGGCCACGGTCGCGTCTCACCATGAGCCGGACGTCATGGCCGAGCGCGATCATCTCGCGCGCCCAGTAATGCGCGCTGGCATCGGCAGTGGTTTCTAGGACCATGGCGAACGAGCTGAGCCTCTCCACCCTGACCGACCAGGTGGATGCCGTGACCTCTCTGCTGGCGCCGCTCAAGGCACTGATCGAAGCCCATGTGCGCGCCGCCACCCCGCTAAATGGCGACGGCACGGTGCCCTTGGCGGTGGTCTTCCACTTCTCCCGTGACCGGGGCGGCGAATATCCGACTGAGCATCTGAGAGGCTGGCAGGGGCTCCTGCAAGCCGACGCTTATGCCGGCTACAACCCGCTCTACGATCCCGGGCGGCAGCCCGGGCCGATGGCCCCGGCGCTGTGCTGGAGCCACGCGCGGCGCAAGTTCTTCGAGCTTGCCGACATCGAAACCAACGTCCGCAAGGGCAAGTCGGCCAAGGATATCTTCCCCATCACCCTGGAAGCTGTCCGGCGGATCGACGCCCGGTTCGAGTTCGAGCGCGGCATCAACGGCCAGCTCCCAGAGGCGCGGCTGGAAAACCGCAAGCAGCTATCGGCACCCTTGGTGGCGGACCTCGAGCGCTGGCTTCGGGGCGAACGCGCACCGCGGTCATGTATGCGCTGATCGGCACCGCCGAACTCAACGGCATCGACCCGCAGGCATGGCTCGCGGGCGTGATCGCCCGCATCTCCGACATGCCCATGTCTCGCCTGCCGGAACTGCTCCCGAAGCCAGCGTCAAGGCCGCCTGACTGCGGCCCACGCCGGATTGTTACGCTTTGCGCGCGTGGATGTCCTGCAGGGGCTTTGCCCCTCTGCCCCGGATTGCATCCAGGGCATTCACCCCAGAGTATTTTTCAGCAAGATGAGGGGCATGTCCGGGAGAGGGCTGAGAGCCCGTGATGGCGCGCTCCCCTGCGTCCGGGCGCGCCCGCGCCGCGGCGTCAGCCGCGGCGCCCGGCCCAAGTGCCGGCGCAGCATCTGTGATGCTGAGGCGGCGCGCGGGAGCACCCTGTCTGTCGGCCCGTCCCGGTCAGTCGGCGCGGGTGTCGCGGTTTTCGGGGTCGAAGAGACCAGGTTGCGTGGCGACTTCAGGGAGCGGCAGGCCAAGGTGGCGCCAGGCGTTGGCGGTCAGCAGGCGCCCGCGGGGGGTGCGGGCGATCAGGCCCTGTTGCAGAAGATAGGGCTCGATCACCTCCTCGATCGCGTCGCGGCTTTCCGACAGCGCCGCAGCGATGGTCTCCACCCCCACCGGCCCGCCGCCATAGCCATTGGCCAGCAATCCCAGATAACGCCGGTCCGCCCCGTCCAGCCCCAGATGATCGACCCCCAGCCGGGTCAGCGCATTGTCGGCCAGCGCCCGGCTCAGCCGCCCGTCGCCCTCGACCAGCGCGAAATCCACCACCCGGCGCAAAAGCCGCCCGGCGATCCGTGGCGTGCCGCGTGCGCGGCGCGCGATTTCGGCCACGCCCTCGGGTTCCGCCGCCACGCCCAGCAGCCGCGCCCCGCGCGCGACGATCTCGCACAACTCGCGCTCGGTATAGAACTGCAGCCGTGTGGGAATGCCGAAGCGGTCGCGCAGCGGCGTGGTCAGCAGGCCCAGGCGGGTGGTGGCGCCGACCAGCGTGAAGGGCTGCAGCTCGATGCGCACGGTGCGCGCCGCCGGCCCCTCGCCGATCACCAGATCAAGCTGGAAATCCTCCATCGCCGGGTAGAGCACCTCTTCCACCGCCGGGTTCAGCCGGTGGATTTCGTCGATGAACAGCACATCGCGCGCCTCCAGATTGGTCAGGATCGCCGCCAGATCACCCGCCCGCGCCAGCACCGGGCCCGAGGTCATGCGAAACCCAACCCCCAGTTCGCGCGCCATGATCTGCGCCAGTGTCGTCTTGCCCAGCCCCGGCGGGCCATAGAACAGCGTGTGATCCATCGCCTCGCCCCGCATCCGGGCCGACTGGATGAAGACGCGCAGATTGGCGCGGGCCTCCTGCTGGCCGATGAACTCGTCCAGCGCCTGCGGACGCAGCGCGCGGTCTGCGTCCTCTGGCTGGCGGTCCGGGCGCAGGGTGGGGTCTGGCGTGCTCATGGGGTCAGCCTTTCGGTGCCAGCAGCTTCAGCGCGGCGCGAATCAAGGCGGACGTCTCGTCCTCGCTCTCGGCCGCCTGTGCCACGGCCTGCGCAGCCTCGGACCCGCCATAGCCCAGATTGGTCAGTGCCGACAGCGCCTCGGCCTGCGCCTGCTGCGCCTGCCTGCGGGCCGAGGGCGGCGCGGCCGGGTGGGGGGCGTGGGTTGGGCCAGTGGCGGCCACAGCGGCGGGCGGCAAGCCCTCGACAAGCGGCGTATCCGCCAGATCGGCGTCAGCCGCGCCCATGGCCATCACCGCCGGCGCCTTTTCTTTCAGTTCCATCACCACCCGCTGCGCCAGCTTCGGCCCCACGCCCGGCGCCCGGCGCACCGCTGCCGCATCGCCGATGGCGATGGCGCGGGCCACCCCTTCGGGCCCCAGCGCGCCCAGGATCGCCATCGCCGCCTTTGCCCCCACCCCCTGCACCGATGTCAGAAGCCGGTGCCATTCGCGCTCGGCCATGCTCTGAAAGCCGAAGAGTTGCAGCAGATCCTCGCGCACCAGCAGTTCGGTATAAAGCGCCGCCATGCCGCCCGGGCCGGGCAGCGTCATCAGCGTGCGTTCGGAGACATGCACCACATAGCCCACGCCGCCGACATCCAGAAGCACCTGGTCGCTGCCCCGCCAGTCGATCCGGCCTGTAAGCTTGCCTATCATGCCGGCCTCTCTTCCGGTTCCTCGCCACGCCTTGTTGCCTGCATGCCGCCCGGCCTCTACCCGGCCGCCCTGATCACCGCCGCCCGGCGCCCGGCCGGGCCCAGGTGATGCGCATGGCAGATCGCCACAGCCAGAGCATCGGCCGCGTCCGGCCCGGCAATCTGCACACCGGGCAGTTGCATGCGCACCATGTGCTGCACCTGTTCCTTGGCCGCCTTGCCCACGCCCACCACCGTCTTCTTCACCGCGTTCGGCGCATATTCGCCCACTGCCAGCCCCGCCTGCGCCGGCACCAGCAGGGCGATGGCGCGGGCATGGCCCAGTTTCAGCGTCGCCACCGCGTCCTTGTTGACGAAAGACTGTTCGACCGCGGCGCAATCCGGGGCATGGCGGGCCAGCACCTCGGCCAGTTGCCGGTGCAGGCTCAGCAACCGCTGCGCCAGATCGTCGCCCGCCGAGTGGCACGTCCCGTTGGCCACATGTCGCAGCCGCGGCCCGGCCATGTCGATCACGCCCCAGCCCAGGTTGCGTAGCCCCGGATCGATACCGATCACCCGCATGTCGCCTGCATTCCGCGCCCTATCTGCCACTGCCCCGACCGGTAATGCCGGCTCTGATCAAACCGCTAGCACGAAAAGGGAACACAGGCCAGCGCAAAGCGCATCCGCAGCGGTGTCATGCAACGCCTGCATGGCGGGCATGCCGCAATCCCGTCTACCGGATGCCGATCATCAGGGCTATTTGGCCATAGCGAAGCACAATGCTTCAGCACGTTTAAAACTCGTAAAGTCAGGAGCCTGTCATGGCGTTTTTCACCCATAGCCGCCCCGTCGCCGACGGTGTGTTCGGCGGCGGGTTCCGTCTGTCGCCCAGCGACCTGCTCGCTCGTCTCGCCGCCTGGAACGACCGCCGGATCACCCGCCGTGAACTGATGAAACTGTCCGATCGTGAACTTGATGACATCGGCCTGTGCCGCGGCGATATCGACAATCTGGTCCTGCGCATCCGCTAATCGCACCGGCCGGAAGCGCCGAATGCCAGCCGCCGCCTGACAACCGTCGGGCGGCGGTTCTGCGTCATGGTAGCGGCTTGCCGTGAAACCTGCGACCGCGTCGCCCAGGGTCAGCCGCCCCGGTGCCCCGTCACCCCCGGCGAAAGGGTCTCGGCCAGCACGCGCGTCACCGGGTCGATCCCGGTCAGCCAGAACTGCACGCCGGCATTCCGGTCGCCCGTGGCGACGCTCATGGCCTCGAACCGCGCAGTGCCGAAATAGGCCAGCGTGGCGGCCTTCAGCAGGAAAAAGCAGGCCACCGCGCCGCACAGGGCGACAGCGGCGCCGCCGGCGATACGCAGACCGCGATGCTCCTTGCGCCGGTTTTCCCCGGCGCGCTGCTGCAGAACGCGCGACAGGCGCGTCATGTATCCGATCTTCTGCATCCTACCCGTTTTCGAAAGATTTGCCGACTGCGCCTGATCCTGGCAGCCGAAACGGGCAGAAATGGGGCGCAAGCGGCGCCGTGGCGTGTCGTCGCCCTCGCAGCGCGCGCGGGTCGTCGGAGGCGCGCAGCGACCGCCTGGCAGGCGGCTGACCTCTGGCAAGGGCGTCAAATGCGCCGGAGGGTCAGCGTTGCCCAGTCGCCGATGTCCTCGCGCCGCTCCAGGGCGAAACCGGCCTGCGCATAGGCCGCCAGCACGCCCTCGGCCTGTGTCACCAGCAGACCGGACAGCACCGCCCGTCCGTCCGGGGCAGTGTGCCGGGCCATCGCAGGGGCGAGGTCGATCAGCGGACCCTTCAGGATATTGGCGAAGACCAGATCGAAAGGTGCCCTGGCGGCAATCGTCGGATGGTCGAAGCCCGCGGCTTCCAGACAGTCCACCCGGCCCTGCAATCCGTTGGCCAGTACATTGGCCTGCGCTACCTCGACGGCGACGGCATCGATATCGCTGGCCAGCATGGTGCCGGGCCAGAGCTTCGCTGCGGCCATCGCCAGAACGGCGGTGCCGCAGCCGACGTCGATCACGCGCTCGGGCTGCCAGCCGCTCTCGGCCAGCCGGTCCAGCGCGCGCAGACAGCCCAGTGTTGTGCCGTGATGCCCGGTGCCGAAGGCCATCGCCGCCTCGATCAGCAAGCCGATCCGCCCGGGCGGCAGGCGTTCGGCATCATGGCTGCCGTAGACGAAGAAACGCCCCGCCTCGACAGGGCTCAACTCCCGGCGCACATGCGCCACCCAGTCGATCTCGGGCAGTTCGGACACGGCAAAGCCGGCCGCACCATGCGCCGCCGCCATCAGCGCCAGGGCGATCTCGTCGGGGGCTTGGGTGAAATAGGCGCCCACCTCCCACAGGCCGGAGCCGTCCTCCATTTCGAACACGCCCACGCCCTCGGGCGCCGGCTCCAGCGTCTCCAGCGCTGCGCCCAGCGCCTGGGCACGAGCTTCCTCGGGCAAGGTGGTGAGGGCGGAAAAGGTGGGCATGGGCGGGCCTCTCGCTAGCTGAGCCGCCGATAGACGCCGCTGAGGACGCGGTCAACAACCAACCACGCCTGCTCTTTGCTCTGGAAATATCCCGGGGGTGAGGGCCGCAGGCCCGAGGGGGCAGCGCCCCCTGCGCGTCCTCAGGCCGTCAAACCGGCCGGACAACTCACCCCGGTCCCGCCGAGGCCGCAATAGCCGTTCGGGTTCCGGGCCAGATACTGCTGGTGATAATCCTCGGCGAAATAGAAAGCGGGTGCCGGCAGGATTTCGGTGGTGATGCGGCCCAGCCCGGCGGCATCCAGCCGTGCCTGATAGGCCTCGCGGCTGGCTTTGGCCAGCGCCTGCTGTTCGGGTGTGGTGTAGTAAATACCGGACCGGTATTGCGTCCCGCGATCATTGCCCTGCCGCATGCCCTGGGTGGGATCGTGGCCTTCCCAGAAGATCCGGAGCAGATCGCCATAACCGGTCACCGCCGGATCGTAGATAAGCCGGACCAGTTCGTTATGCCCGGTGCGGCCGGAACAGACCTCCTCATAGGTCGGGTTCGGGGTAAAGCCGGCACCATAGCCCACCATCGTCAGCCAGACCCCTTCGCGTTGCCAGAACAGCCGTTCGACACCCCAGAAACACCCCATGCCGAATACTGCCACCGCCATACCTTCAGGTATTTCGGCCTTGAGTGGGCGGCCGCTCAACACATGGGTTTCTGCGGTGGGAATTGGGTGCGACCGGCCGGGCAGCGCCTCGGCTTCGGTGATCATTTCCTGCTTCTTGAAGCTGAAGAACATGGCGACCTCGCTGGATGAACTTTGTGAACAACATAGGGCATTCACCTCGACCCGGCAAAGGGCGCGTCATACGGGCCGCGAACAAAACCCTTGAAACAAGGGTTTTGCAAGGCTTTTTCTGAAAAGCCTTGGTTCCCCGGCTCAGCCGTCCAGCCCCGAGTCATCCAGCAGGTGCCGCCCGGCCCGGTCCTCGACCTCTATTACCCAGAGATCAGGGTCACGCGCCCTTTCGCGGGCAAGCCGCGCGTCGATATCGGTCTCCAGACCCTCGGCGGTACGGACCCAGTCGCGCCGCTCGGCAATCGGATCAAACAGCCGCTGCCACAACTGCGCCTGACCGTCCAGCGTGGCAAGCTTCACCATCACCGCGCCCGCGGTGTTGTCGCCCCGCGCCAGAACATAGCCCGGCAGGCCCGCCCGCCGCAGCCGCGCCAGATAGGCCGACACCCAGAAATCCGCCGTCAGCCGCGGCGCGCTCATCGCCGGAACGGTGCCGGCAAGGCAGTGGCATCCAGCGCTTCCAGAAGATCCAGCAACTGCTCCATTCGGGCCTTGCCGTAAGCCGCTTCCAGCTCGGCAAACAACGCCCGCGAGGTGGCCGCATGGCGCGCGATCACCGCCCGCCCTGCCTCGGTGATCGACACGACTGAACGGCGCCTGTCGTCATTGTCCATCGCCCGCGCGATCAGGCCCCGCGCCTCCATCGTGCGCAGAATCCGCGTCAGGCTGGGCAGTTGCAGGCAGGCCTGGCGCGCCAGCAGGCTCTGGTCCATCGGTCCGGCCTCATCCAGCACCCGCAGTACCCGCCATTTCTGCTCGTTAACGCCGCTTTCGGCCAGCATCTCGCGGATCGGCGCCATCACCGTCTCGCGCGCCCGCAAGAGCGCAATGGGTAGCGAGCGGGCGGTGCGGGGCAGCGGAGGCTGCCCGGTGATGCTGCGTTGCGTCATGCACAGGCACTTGCCGCATGATCACCGGCAGATCAAGAAAAACCGCCTCGCGCGTTCAGGCCGCAAAGGTTCCGGCCGGGTCCGGATAGGCCTTGAACTCCAGCGCATTGCCCGCGGGATCGGCCAGGAACATCGTCCATTGTTCGCCCGGCATGCCCTGGAACCGGCCCTGCGGCGGAAGGATGAAATCCACGCCCTGCACCTCCAGCCGCGAGGCCAGCGCCCGGAAGCCCGCCATGTCCAGCACCACGCCGAAATGCGGCATCGGCACCGCCGTTTCCCCTACCAGCCCGGTATCACTGCCGGCCACCGGTTGACCCCTGTGCAGCGACAACTGGTGCCCGAAGAAGTCGAAATCCACCCAGGTTTCGGCCGAGCGCCCCTCGGCGCAGCCCAGCAGCTCGCCATAAAACGCACGCGCGGCATCGAGGTCGTCGACATGCAGGGCAAGGTGAAAGGGCTGTGGCATGCGGCATCCGTTCGGGAAGGTATGCCCTGCAGCTAACCTGCGCGCAGCGCCTCTGACAAGCTTTGGCGACAGTGCAGACGGCGGCGTGCAACAAGAAAGCCCTCCCGGCGTTCCGGGCCAGGGGCCAATCCGCTTCCGCGCCCGACCGAGCCATGCCGGCAGTTTTTCCGCCCCCGAGCGGCGCGGGCGAGCGCCTTCCCGCGCCAAGGGCCACAATCGCGCCGCGATGCCCGTTGCCCACCCCCGCGCTTTGGCCTAGCGTGCGCGCCGCAGCATTTCGGGGAGGCATGACCATGACCAAGGCACCGGGTTTCGACACCCTTCAGATCCACGCCGGCGCCCGGCCGGACCCTGCCACCGGCGCCCGGCAGACGCCGATCTACCAGACCACAGCCTACGTCTTCCGCGATGCCGATCACGCCGCGGCGCTTTTCAATCTGCAGGAGGTGGGCTTCATCTATTCCCGCCTGACCAATCCCACCGTCGCCGTGCTGCAGGAACGGCTGGCCACGCTGGAGGGCGGCGTCGGCGCCGTCTGCTGCTCGTCCGGCCATGCCGCGCAGATCATGGCGCTGTTTCCGCTGATGGGGCCGGGGTGCAACATCGTCTCCTCCACCCGGCTTTACGGCGGCACTGTCACCCAGTTCAGCCAGACCATCCGCCGCTTCGGCTGGTCCGCGCGGTTCGTCGATACCGAGGACCTGGCCGCCGTCGAGGCCGCCATCGACGCCGACACCCGCGCCGTGTTCTGCGAATCCATCGCCAACCCGGGCGGCTATGTCACCGACATCCCGGCGCTGGCCGCCATCGCCGACCGCCACGGCATCCCGCTGATCGTCGACAACACCTCGGCCACGCCCTGGCTGTGCCGACCCATCGAGATGGGTGCCACGCTGGTCGTGCATTCGCTGACCAAGTATCTGACCGGCAACGGCACCGTCACCGGCGGGGCGATCGTCGATTCGGGCAAGTTCGACTGGTCGGCCTCGGACAAGTTCCCCTCGCTCTCGCAGCCGGAACCCGCCTATCACGGGCTGAAGTTCCACGAGACCTTCGGCAACCTGGCTTTCACCTTTCACGGCATCGCCGTGGGCCTGCGCGACCTGGGCATGACGCTGAACCCGCAGGCCGCGCATTACACGCTGATGGGCATCGAAACCCTGAGCCTGCGCATGGAGCGGCATGTGGAGAACGCGCGCAAGGTATCGGAATGGCTGGAAAATCACCCGGCGGTAGAGGCCGTGACCTATGCCGGGCTGCCCTCTTCGCCCTGGCACGACCGGGTGAAGGCGCTCTATCCCCGGGGCGCCGGTGCCCTGTTCACCGTGGCGCTGAAGGGCGGCTATGATGCCTGCGTGAAGCTGGTGGACGGGTTGGAACTGTTCAGCCATGTGGCCAATCTGGGCGATACGCGTTCGCTGATCATCCATTCGGCCAGCACCACCCATCGCCAGTTGTCGCCGGAACAGCAGGTCGCGGCCGGGGCGGCACCGAATGTGGTGCGCCTGTCCATCGGCACCGAGGATCCGCAGGACCTGATCGCCGATCTGTCTCAGGCGCTGGAAAAGGCCAGCACCTAAGGCGCCTTCGCCCGCCGCGCGGCCGGCCAGGACGCAGGGACGGCGGTCACGAAACTGTTGCCCGGCGGCATCACCGCCGGGCTTTTTCGTTGCATCGGCGGATTCATGCTATAGGAATCGCAGGGACAGCCGTCGGGACTCGTCGTTGCTTGGCGCATTATGGTAATCGCATGCCATGAAACCGAATTTTGCGTTGAATCTGTCGCATGAGGGCGCCGAGCTGTTGCACCGGCGCGCCTCTGGCTGGGAATTGCTGGGCGCGGCCCGCTTCGATCAGGATGATCTGGACGCGCGCATGGCCGCGCTGCGTCAGATGGCCGAGGAGCGCGCGCCAGGCGCGGTCTATACGAAGCTGGTAATGCCCGCGGGCGAGATGCGCTACGCGACGGTCCTGGCCCCGGGGCCTACCGACGAGGCGCGCAAGCTTCAGATCGAGGCCGAGATCGACGGCCTGACCCCCTATAGTAACGACGAACTGGCCTATGACTACGTGCTGGAAGGCGATTACGCGCTGGTCGCCATGGCGGCGCGCCAGATCATGGCCGAGGCCGAGGCGTTCGCGGACAATCATGGCTTCAACCCGGTCTCTTTCGTGGCCCGGCCGCAGCAGGAGGCCTTTTACGGCGAGCCTTTCCTGGGTCTTACGGCCGCCGCCGCGAAACTGCTGCCAAAGAAAGCGCGGGTCGAGCCTGATGCCGAGCCGCTGCGCGTGGTGGAAGCGATGCAGGCCGCGGAAAAGCTGGCGGAACCGGCGAGCGAGCCTGTCGCGCTGATGGCCGCGGCCGGCGGGGCGGCACGGTCGCGCGCCCCGG
>SKNG01000243.1 GCA_007120685.1 Paracoccaceae bacterium
CCGGCACCTTGTTCAGCGGGCCGAAATAGGGCAGCGAATCCGGGCTGCGCGCGCCGAAGAACATCACCATCTCCGAAGGCGCCGCCCCGCCGCGCTGCTTGCGCATGGTGAAGGCCCGGAACGGCGCCGAGCCGGTGCCGGTGCAGATCATCAGAAGCCGCGCCTGCGGGTTGTCGGGCAGCAGGAAGGTGGCCCCGAAGGGCCCCGTCACCTGCACCTCGTCACCGACCTTCAGGTCGCAGATGTAGTTCGAGCACAGCCCGCTCTCTTCGCGCTTCACAGTCAGCGAGACGTTGTTGTAGCCCCGCCGCTCGCCGTCGCGCGGGCTGGAGACGGAGTAGAGCCGCGGCAGATGCGGCTTGCCCTCGCCATCCGTGCCCGGGGGGATGATGCCGATCGACTGCCCCTCCAGCACCGGCATCGGCTGGGCGCCGAAATCCAGGATGATGTGGCGCACGTCATGGGCCGGGTCGCCGGTCAGACGAAAGTTGCCGGCCACCCGCGCCGTCGCCGGCTTGCCCAGAGTATAAAGGTTCACCGTCGGCTTCGCCGCCCCCGCCGGCGGTTTCGACTTGCCGCCCGCGCCCTTGTGCGCCTCGGCCAGCAGCGCGGCGATGGGGTCGTCGCTGGCCTCCTCGGCATCGGCCCCCTGGGCAAATTCCTCCTGCTCGGGCAATTCCTGCCAGCCATATTGCTCTTCCAGCGAATAGGGCTTTTCCACCACCCGCCATTCGTCGATCGACCCGGTGGGGCAGACCGGTATGCAATCCATGCAGAAATTGCACTTGGTGGCATCGACGACGACATTGTTGTCGTCATGTTCGATGGCCCCCAGCGGGCAGGTCATCTCGCAGGTATAGCAGCGGATGCAGATCTCGGGGTCGATCAGATGCTGCTTGACCACGCCCCCATCCTGAATGGGCTTCGGCGTTTTCGTGGGGGCGTTCATGCGCGCACCTCGCGCGGCGCCCGGGACTGTTGCAACACCACTTCGGGCACCAGCCGCAGCGCCGCGGCTTCCAGGCAAAGGCCCTGACAATCGGGACAGTCCAGGCACTGCGCCGGGCGGGTAGGGGTGGACGCGTTGCTCAGCGCCTTGCGTTCGATCAACATGGGGGGTGCCTCCTGTTGTTCGGATGCTGGGTGGTTGGCTTCCGGGTTCGAGGGCGGGCACCATTGCCCGCCCTGGTGCGACCTGCGGATCAGGCCATATGCAGCTTCACATATTCGAAGTCGCCCGGCTTGTTGTCGATGCCGACCTTCGGCGGGGCAATCCAGCCGGCATACTGGCCCGGCTCATAGATCGGCTTCATCAGCGACTGGATGAAATCGCCATCCGCATGGCTGGGCAACCATTCCTTGACCCCGGCATCGTATTCGACGCCGGAAACCATGTTGCCTTCGGGGTCGAAGTTCTTGTTCGCAAAGACCCCGATCTTGCGGTTGAACGCCTCATGCGGCAGCTTCAGTTCGAACTTGATGCCCGATTTCTCGATGATCTTGTTCCAGCGCCCCACGCCGCCCGCGGCATCGCGCGTGTAGTCGTCGCGCAGGCGCATGTTGATCGCGGTCAGCGCCGGCACCTCGTGGCGCACCAGCTTGCCATCGACCAGATCCCAGACCGGATAGGTAGCATCGTTCAGCTTGTGGTCGTCGTCCAGCCGGTGCTCCATGTAGCGGCCCTTGATACCGGCGTTGAAGGCATTGGCGGCGTTGGTGCTGACCTCCTGACCGAACAGGTCCAGCGACAGGGTATAGTGCAGGTTCAGCTTCTTCTGGATCGTCGGCAGGTCGATGACACCCAGCGCGCGGATGCGGTCGATCTCATAGGGGTCGTCGATGCCGTTTTCCTTCATCACCTGACAGGTGCGCTCGATGGTGCGGCCGACGCCGGTTTCGCCGACGAACATGTGATGCGCTTCCTCGGTCAGCATGAAACGGCAGGTGCGGCTCAGCGGGTCGAAGCCCGACTGCGCGAGGCTTTCCAACTGCATCTTGCCGTCGCGGTCGGTGAAATAGGTGAACATGAAGAAGGACAGCCAGTCCGGCGTTTCCTCGTTGAAGGCCCCCAGCATGCGCGGCGCTTCTTCCGACCCCGAGGATCGGCGCAGCAGATCATCGGCCTCTTCCCGCCCGTCGGCGCCGAAATATTTCTGCAGCAGATAGACCATCGCCCACAGGTGCCGGCCCTCCTCGACATTGACCTGAAAGAGGTTGCGCATGTCGTAAAGCGAGGGCGCGGTCAGGCCCAGAAAGCGCTGCTGTTCGACGCTCGCCGGCTCGGTATCGCCCTGGATGACGATCAGCCGGCGCAGCATGGCGCGATATTCGCCGGGCACTTCCTGCCAGGCGGGTTCGCCGTAATGCTCGCCGCAGGGGATGGTGCGGCCCTCCACCTGCGGGGCCAGCAGGATGCCCCAGCGGTATTCCGGCATCTTCACATAGTCGAATTTCGCCCAGCCCTTCGGGTCCACGCTGACGGCCGTGCGCAGATAGACCAGCGATTTCTGGAAGTTCTGCGGGATCAGGTCATTCCACCAGTTGATGTAGCCGGGGTGCCATTTCTCCAGCGCCTTCAGCACGCGGCGGTCGTTCGACAGGCCGACATTGTTGGGGATCAGCGTGTCGTAGCTGACGTTGATGAGATCGAGCATGGTTTTCCTCCTCAGGAAGCCTGGGTCTTTCTGGCGGGTTGCAACCCGCCCTGCTTAAAGACCGGAACCGGGACGCGCCGGGGTCCGGGGGGCGGGGTCAGACCCGCTGCATGTTGTATTCGCCGCGCTTGCCGCTGCCGTAGCGTTGCAGCGCACCGGACTCGCCCACGGCATTGGGGCGCTGGAAGATCCAGTTCTGCCAGGCGGTGAGCCGGCCGAAGATGCGGGTTTCCATCGTCTCCGGCCCCGGGAAACGCAGGTTGGCCTCCATTCCCGTCATCGCGTCGGGGCTGAAGCTCGCGCGTTCCTCCAGGAAGATGCGCAACTCGTCCTCCCAGTCGATATCGTCGTAGATGAAGGTCACAAGCCCCGCCTCGCTGGCCTCTTCCGCCTCCATGGGCGCGCCGATGCGGGCCTCCAGCGCCTCTACCGCTTCCGGCTCGCCCAGGAAGCGGGTCTGAAGGCGGGTCAGGTCATTGCCCATCGGATACTGGCCAAAGTTGGACGCAGCGAGGGTGACAGTGGCGACGGGGCGGTTATCGCCCTCGAACTCGTCCTGCATCATGTAGCTGCGGTCCACCGACCACAGCAGTTCCGCCAGCACGCCCGCATAGCAAGAGCCATGCTCGACCAGCGCCACCAGCGAGCGCGCGGTCATGTCCACGCGCTTCAAGAGCCGCTTCCAGTAGAGCAGCACCTCATTGGCCAGCCAGTGGTCCTTGTTGGCCAGCAGGAGCGCCTCATGCGCCAGCACCTTCTCGGGCGCGCCTTGCGTGCGGAAGACGATGGTGCCCAGTTCCATCTCGTTCAGGCGCAGATGCAGGATGGCGTCGTCCAGCTCGCGCGCGGCGCGCAGCATCCAGGCCTGCGCGCCTTCAGCGTGGAAAGCAGCCATGTCGGCGGGCGCATCCTCCTCGGGGCCGTTGATGGTGATCGTGGCGCGGCGGCCGGCGCGGTCCAGCGCCACCTCGACGGTGGAATAGGTGATGGCATCCTCGCCGATCTGGCGCTTGAGCGGCGTCAGCTTGACCCCCTCGGCATCGGACGGGCGCGGGGATTTCGACGCGAAATCCTTCGCGCGCGCCAGCACCGCCTCGTCGAATTTCGAATTCGGCACCACCTCATCGACCAGCCGCCAGTCACGGGCGCGCTTGCCCTTCACGCCCTCTTCCATGGCGCAGAAGACATCGGCCAGATCGCGCCGCACCTTGCGCTTGTCGGTCACGCGGGTCAGCCCGCCGGTGCCCGGCAGCACGGCCAGAAGCGGCACTTCCGGCAGCGCGACCGAAGACGTGGAATCGTCGGTCAGGATGATATGGTCGCAGGCCAGCGCCAGTTCATAACCGCCACCGGCGCAAGAGCCCTTGACAGCGCAGATATAGGGCTGGCCGGACTCAGTGCCCGCCGCCTCGAAGGTATTGCGGGTCTCGTTGGTGAACTTGCAGAAATTGACCTTATGGGCATGGCTGGCCTTGCCCAGCATGCGAATGTTGGCGCCGGCGCAGAACACGTTGTCCTTGCCCGAGCGCATGATGATCGCCTTGACACCCGGATGCTCGAACCGCAGCCGCTGCACGGCGTCGGCCAGTTCGATATCCACGCCCAGATCGTAGGAATTGAGCTTCAGCTCATAGCCGTCGAACAGCCCGCCCTTTTCGTCCACATCCATGTAGAGATGAGCGATGTCGCCGTCGATCTCATAGCGCCAGTGGCGATACTGGCTCGGGTCGGTCTGGAAATCGATGATCTTGGTCACGCCGTGGCTCCCCCCGGATTGGCTGCGTGCGATTTACTGCACTATAATGCGTCAGCCCCGGGATGTGAAGAAAAAAGATTCATCATGTGCGCCGTATTGAAATAGCGTATAAACAAAACCTTATATGAAAGCGCGCCAGAGCGGCCACCTGCGAGAGCGGTGCAATATAATGCATTATACTTTCTTACGGCTCTGCCTGCGCCCGATTCCCGGCGTCAGGTCCGGCGACGGCCTTGCCCCAGCAGCCCGGCGGCACCGCCCAGCAGCCACAGCGCCGCCAGCCCCGACGCCACGCTCAGCACGAAGACACCCATCGCCGGCCAGGCCCCGCCCACGGCTCCCGGCAATAACCAGCCCACCAACGGGCCGTCCTGCCCGGTGACCAAGAGCCAGCCCAGCGAGCCCGCAAACCCGGCCACGACCAGAGCCACACCCAGCACAGGCACCACCCGCGCCCCCTGCCCCGCGCGTCCGGTCACCGCCCAGCCGCGCCGCAGCACGGCGGTCAGCCGGCCCACATCATGCCCCACCGCCAGCAGCGCCGGCACGATCAGCAGCACCAGCACCATGCCGAAGCCCAGCCCGTAGACCA
>SKNG01000023.1 GCA_007120685.1 Paracoccaceae bacterium
CCCGGGCGGCAATGCGGCCACAGGATCAGGTAGGAAAAGCGCGTCTCGCCCAGCGTCTCGATCGAGATCGTGCCGGTGCCGTTCTTGCGCAGGCGCAGATCGATATTGGCGATCTGGCGGAAGGGCAGGTTCAGCGTGACCTGCAGCGCCGCGCCGATGCGCATGGCCACGCGCGCGGTGGTGACGGTGTAGACGGTGTTGCGCGCCATCACCATGGCCAGCGCGAGCAGCACCACCATCGCCGCCGCCCAGAGCCCGACATAGGGCAGGCCAAAGGCCACGGCGCCGGCCATGCCGCCCTCGATCGAGCCGACCGAGGCGCGCCAGATCACCACCACCGCGAAATAGAAGGTGATCCAGTTGAGCTTGAGCGCCTCGCGCGCAAGCTGCCAGGTATCGGGCCGGCCCTGCCACAGGATGCGTTCATGTTCGGGGGGGCGCTCGGGCAGCCCCTCGACAGGTTCAAAAGCGAAATCATCATGTGACATGGGCCGGTTCCTTTGTTTTCGTTGCGTCGTGGTCTTTGGTCGGTCAGTCGCGGCCGGCCAGCACGTCGCCGACCGCGCGCAGTTGCGAGGCGCGCTTGTCGGCGGTGTAGAGATAGCCGCCGGCGACATAGCCCGAGACCTTGTCTTCCTCGAGCTTGGTGATCTGCGCGTCCGAGGCGATGGTCGGAATGCCCTTGAAGCTTTCCGAATCCAGCGCACCCACCAGCACACGGTCGGCCTTGATGCGCACCATCGGCATCGGCACCAGCCGCTTGCCGCCATCCTTCAGCGTCACTTCCAGGTAGCGCACCAGCTGTTCGGGCACGTCGACCCACATATCGGTGACCTTCCCGGCCGAGAGATTGTCATGGCACATCACCTGCAGCCCGCGCGGGTCACGCCCGGCCGAGACGGCGAATTCGCCGACCTTGGCCATCGGCTGGATCTTGGGGTGGCCATGGCCATCGAGTTCGGGCTCGTCACGACGCGCCGACCACGAGGCCGGGCCGACACCATCCTTGAGCCCATCGCCGGTGGGGGCGAAGGGAAAGCCGGTGCCGCCCGAGGTCGGCGCCAGCGCCAGATCGCGCTGTTCGCGCACATTGTCGGGGGCCTGCACCTCGCCCCGGCCATGCGGCAGGACGAAGGTCTTGGGCTCGGGCACGGGCAGCAGCGAATTGGCGTGGCTGCCGTCCTCGTTCTCCAGCGGGTAGCCCTCGCGCATGTTCTCGCGCTGGATGTAGTAGATCAGCCCGGCGAAGAAGAACCAGAACAGGTAGAGCGAGATCAGCGCCAGGTCGAAATTGCCGAAGAATATCCATCCATAGGGGGTATCCATGGGTCTTCCTTCCGTTTCAGGTTGGGAAATCGGCCAGGCCGATCCGTTGGTTGCGTTGCGTTGTCTTGGTGATGATCCGGGTCCGCACCAGCGGGCCCATGACGACGAGGGTCAGGAACAGAAGCCCGATCTCGATATGGTAGACGACCGAATAGCCGATATCGGGGGTCATCAGGCCCTCGCCCAGATAACCGGCATTGGCCAGGCCCTGGACGGTATCGCGGATGCCGCCCCCCAGCGCCACGGCGACCCCGGCGGCGGTGGCCTGCGCCGCGCCCCAGGCGCCAAGCGCCAGCCCGCCGCCGACCTTGCCGCCGGCGGTCATCTCCATCGCGGCGGTCAGCGTGGCCACGGCAAACAGCCCCAGCCCCAGCCCGATGCCCCAGGCGCCGGCAAAGAAAAGCGGCGTCGATTGCAGCGGCCCGGCAAAGATGACGGCGGCAAAGGCGAAGATGCCGATCAAGATGCCGCGCCCGGCCATGCGGAACTGGTCCATCCCCTCGGCCAGCCAGCGCGCCGCCAGCCAGAAGCCCAAGAGCGCCCCCGCCGCCCAGATCGCGGTCAGCGTGGTGGTGGCGGCCACGGACAGGCCCAGCACCTCGCCGCCATAGGGCTCCAGCAAGACATCCTGCATGTTGAAGGCCAGCCCGCCCAGGAACACCACCGCCAGCAGGCGCCCGGCCTGACCGCCCTTGATGTAATCATTCCAGGCATCGCGGAAGGCGGGCTTGGGGGCCTCGCGCTCGGCGCGGGTCATCGGCTTGACCTTTTCCTGCCGCCAGAGCGCGATCACGTTCAGCACCAGCGTGACCACGGCGCAGCCCTGCACCACCTGGATCAGCAAGAGATCGGTGAAATCGCGCAGCAGGAAGCCCACGATCAGCGCCGAGATGCCCATGCCGACAAGGAAGGTGACGTAAAGCAGCGCCACCACGCGCGGGCGCGTCTCGTCATCGGCGCGGTCGGCGGCCAGCGCGATCCCGGCGGTCTGCGTCATGTGCAGACCGAAGCCGGTCATCAGGAAAGCCAGCGCGGCGATCACCTCGCCGGCGAAGGGCACTTCATGCACCACATCGCCGGTCAGAACCAAGAGCGCGAAGGGCATGATCGCCAGCCCGCCGAATTGCCACAGGCTGCCGAACCACAGATAGGGCACCCGCTTCCAGCCGATGGCCGAGCGGTGATTGTCCGACTTGAAGCCCAAAAGCGCGCGGAACGGCGCGATCAGCACCGGCAGCGCGATCATGAAGGCCACGAGCGAGGCCGCCAGCGACAATTCGACGATCATCACCCGGTTGAGCGTGCCCAGCAGCAAGACCGAGGCCATGCCGACCGAGATCTGAAACAGGCTCAGCCGCAGGATCTGGCTCAACGGCAGGCCTTCCGAAGCCGCATCGGCAAAGGGAAGCCATTTCATGCCGATCTTCTGGAAGGCGGACCGGGGGATGATCATGGCGCCACCTGCAGGCATTCGGAAATGTAGAAACCCCGCGAGACCCGGCCCAGACGCGCCAGCCCCGGCACCGAGAGCCGGCGCCAGTCATGCGGCACCATCACCGGCGAACGGTCGGCGCGCGGAAAGGCCTTGCCCGCATGCCACATCGCCATCAGAAGCGGGGTGCGCGGGGCGACGGTGAAGACGATCTGCCCGGCGCGGCTGGACAGCGCGCTCAGCGCGGCTTCCAGATCGGGGCGGGTGTAATAGATCAGGCTGTCCATGGCGATGACGGCGTCAAAACGGCCCAGATCGGCGGCCAGCATGTCCCCGGCGCGGAAATCGACGCTCAGCCCTTCCGGCAGGCGGGCCCGCGCGATGTCGACAAGCTTGGGCGAGATATCGATGGCCAGCACATCGGCCCCGCGCGTGGCCAGTTCCGCCGCCGCCGCCCCGGTGCCGCAGCCGGCATCGAGCACCCGCGCCCCGCGCAGATCATCGGGCAATTGCGCCAGCATCAGCGCGCGCATGGCATCGCGCCCCTCGCGCACCGTCTGACGAATGCGGCTTACGGGCGCGTCCGAGGTCAGCCGCTCCCACACCCGCGTCGCCGTGCCATCGAAATAGCGGGCGACGCGGGCGCGGGTTGCGTCATAGCTGCTATGCGGGGCGAGGTCGCGCATCAATCGAAACCCAGAAGCTCGAAGATGTCGCGGTCGGGCAGGGGTTCGGGGCTCAAGGGCTCGGTCCCGCGCCAGAGCGTCTCGGCCAGGCGCAGATATTCGGCGCGACAGGCGAGGATATCCTCATCCTCATCCATCTCGAACAGCGTCTTCTTCTTCAGCCGCGAGCGGCGGATGGCATCGACATCGGGCATATGGCCGATGCGGTTGAACCCCACGGTCTTGCAGAAACGATCCACCTCATCGGTCTCGCGCGAGCGATTGGCGATGCAGCCGGCCAGCCGCACCTTGTAATTGGCCGATTTCGCCTGCACGGCGGCGATGATCCGGTTCATCGCGTAGATGCTGTCGAAATCATTGGCGGTGACGATCACGGCGCGGTCGGCATGCTGCAGCGGTGCCGCAAAGCCCCCGCAAACCACATCGCCCAGCACATCGAAGATCACCACATCGGTATCTTCCAACAGGTGATGCTGTTTCAGCAGCTTCACCGTCTGGCCCACGACATAACCGCCGCAGCCGGTGCCTGCGGGCGGGCCGCCGGCCTCCACGCACATCACCCCGCCCCAGCCTTCGGTGACGAAATCCTCGGCGCGCAGCTCCTCGGCGTGGAAATCGACTTCCTTCAGGATATCGATCACCGTCGGCTGCAAGCGCCCGGTCAGGGTGAAGGTGCTGTCATGCTTGGGGTCGCAGCCGATCTGCAAGACGCGCTTGCCCTGCGCGGCGAAGGCCGCCGACAGGTTGCTCGACGTGGTCGATTTGCCGATCCCGCCCTTGCCATAGACCGAAAACACCTTGGCGCCCTCGATCTTCTGGGCCGGGTCCATATGCACCTGCACCGATCCTTCGCCATCCTGGCCCTTCAGGACCGGTATCTCGTCTCTCGGGCTCATCAGCTTGCCCCTTTCATCTTGCCATAAATACGCCGGGGGGAGTCGCCGCAGGCGACGGGGGGCTGGCCCCCCAACCCGGCATCAACCGTCACCGCTGTCACGATCATGCTCATTCGGCTGCAATCCCCTCTACACGGTCCTCGATCTCGTCGGCGGCATCCTGCAAGGCGGCCAGCGTGGCCGCATCCGGTGCCCAGTAGTTGCGCTCCGAGGCCTCGATCAGCCGCCCGGCCAGCCGCGCGCTGGCCTGCGGGTTCAACGCGGCCAGACGGCGGCGCATCGTCTCGTCCAGCACGAAGGTTTCCGACAGGCGCTGATAGACCCAGGGCTCGACATTGCCGGTGGTCGCCGACCAGCCCAGCGTGTTGGTCACCTGCGCCTCGATCTGGCGCACGCCCTCGGCCTTGTGGGTCAGCAGCGCCTCGTAGAATTTGGGGTTGAGCGCGCGCGAGCGGGTCTCCAGCGCGATCTGGTCCTTGAGCGTGCGCACCTTGCCCGCGCCGCGCGTCTGATCGCCGATATAGACGGGCGTGTCCTGCCCGCCGCGGGCGCGCTTCACCGCCCGGGCGATCCCGCCCAGCGTGTCGAAATAATGGTCAACCGTGGTGACGCCCAGCTCGACCGATTCGAGGTTCTGATAGGCCAGATCGACCCG
>SKNG01000095.1 GCA_007120685.1 Paracoccaceae bacterium
CATGGCCCAGAGAGAAGGCGGATGATGCCTCTTCCGGTTGAACGCTCCGGCAAGCCCGGCAAGCATGGGAAAACGCGCCTTCGAAGGCGCGTGCAAACGGGCTTTCGAAAGCCCGTTTCCCATCGCTGCCCGCGCGTCCCTGGCCAGTCAACCGGGTTCCGGAAGAGACCCCGCCGATGAGTGACCCCCAGGCCGATGTTCCCCAGATGCAGGTTCAGCCCGTGCGCGGCGGCTTCTGGCGCAACCTGTCGCTGGTCTGGGTGGTGCCGCTGCTGGCGGTCATCGTGTCGGGCTATATCGGCTGGCGCAGCTATGTCGAACGCGGCGTGCTGGTAGAGATCGTCTTTCCCAGCGCCGCCGGGGTGGTGGCGGGCGAAACCACCGTGCAACTGCGCGAGGTCCGTATCGGCCATGTCGAAACCGTGGTCTTCGCGCCGGATCTGTCGATGGTCGTGGTCTCGGCCCGGATCGACCGGGCGGTGGCCGACCTGCTGCCCTCTGATGCGCAGTTCTGGGTGGTCCGGCCCGAGGTCACGGCGCGCGGCATCACCGGCCTGGGCACCGTGCTTTCGGGCGTCTATGTCGAAGCCGCCTTCATTCCGGCGACCGCCGACAGCGCAGACCGCGGCGCGCGCAGTTTCACCGGGCGCGAAGCCGTGCCGCTGATCGCGCCAGGCCGCGCCGGCAGCCGCATCACCCTGCGCGCGCGGGACGGCAACCGCCTGATGCCCGGCGCGCCGGTGCTGCACCGGGGCGTCGAGGTCGGCCATATCGAAAGCCCCAGCCTGGCCGAGGGCGCCGAGGGCGTGGTCTTCGACGCCTTCATCGAGGCCCCGCATGACCAGCGCATCACCACCGCCACGCGGTTCTGGGATACCTCGGGCTTCTCGGTATCGCTGGGGGCCAGCGGCGTGCGGCTGGGGGTGGGCAACCTGGCGTCGATCCTGACCGGCGGCATCGCCTTTGCCGAGGTGCAGTCCGGTGGCCAGCCGCTGACCCCGGAAACCGACTTCGAACTCTACCCCGACGAGACCAGCGCCCGGCGCAGCCTGACCCTGGCCGATGCCGGCGAGGCGCTGCGCATCGCCGCCGAATTCGACGAATCGGTGCAGGGTCTGACGGTGGGCGCCGAAGTGCGCTACCGCGGCATCCGGGTGGGCGAGGTGGCGGGCATTGCCGCGCGGCTGGTCGATCTGGGCCCGGCGCCGCGGGTGCGCATGCAGGCGCTGCTGGCGCTGGAGCCGCGCGCCTTTGGCCTCGACGCCGATGCCGGGCCCGAGGCGCTGGAAAGCTTCATTGCCAGCCAGGTCGCCGCCGGGTTGCGCGCGCGGCTGGCGCCGACCGGGCTTTTGTCCACCGCGCTGGTGGTCGAACTGGTGGAACTGCCAGAGGCCGCCCCCGCCAGCCTGCTGCGCCCCGAGGGCAGCGCACCGGTGATCCCCTCGGCCCCGGCCGATCTGCAGGATCTGACGGTCTCGGCCCAGGCGCTGGTCGAACGGCTGGGCAATCTGCCTATCGAGGATTTGCTGGAGCAGGCGATCGGGGTGATGGCGGCGGTCGAGGTGCTGCTGGCCGACCCGGACACCCGCGCCGCGCCGGGCGCAGCGGTGGCGCTGATCGACGAGGCGCGCATGCTGGTCGCCGCGCCGGCGCTGCAGGGACTGCCCGACGAGGTGCAGGCCGCGCTGGGCGATCTGCGCGCGATCCTGGCCGACTTCGCCGAGGCCGAAGCGGCAGCGCAACTGGTGGCAACGCTGGAAAGCGCCCGCGCCGTGACCGATGGGCTGGCCGGGGCAACGGGCGAGGTGCCGGAACTGTTGGCCGATTTGCGCCGGCTGGCCGCGCGGGCGGCGGGGCTGGAGCTTGAAGCGCTGGTCGATGGCGCGACCGATCTGCTGGCCAGCGCCGACGCCTTGCTGGGGGCCGAGGAAACCCGGGCCCTGCCGCCGGCGCTGACCGGCGCGCTGGCCGAGGTTCAGGCGGCGGTGGGCGATCTGCGCCTGATCCTGACCGATGTCACCGAGGCCGACGCCGCCGCCGAACTGATCGCCACGCTGCAAAGCGCCCGCGCCGTGACCGACGGGCTGGCCGAAGCGACGGGCGAGGTGCCGGAACTGGTGGCCGACCTGCGCCGGCTGGCCGAACGCGCGGCGGGGCTGGAGCTTGAGGCGCTGGTCGATGGCGCCGCCAACCTGCTGGCAAGCGCCGACGCCCTGGTCAGCGACGAAGGAACACGGGCGCTGCCGCGGGCACTGACCGGCGCGCTGGGCGAGGTGCAGTCAGTGCTGGCCGAACTGCGCGACGGCGGGGTGGCCGAGAACCTGAGCGCCACGCTGGCCTCGGCCAGCAGCGCCGCCGAAGCCGTGGCGCTGGCCGCGCGCGACCTGCCGGATCTCGCCCGGCGGCTGGACGGGCTGGTGGTGCAGGCCGAACGGCTGGTTGCCGCCTATGGCCCGCGCTCGCCGATCAACGAAGAGGCCCTGGCCACCCTGCGCGATGCCCGCACCACCGCCCGCGCCTTTGCCCAGCTTGCCCGCGCCATCGAGCGCAACCCCAATTCCCTACTGTTCGGACGTTGACGCCATACCCCAGACCCGCCGCCCCATTTCCGACCGCCTGACGCGGTTCCGCCCGGTCCTGCCGCTGCTTGCCGCAACGGCACTGGCGCTGTCCGCCTGCGGCACCACCCCGGCCACGCGCTACCTGATCGAGGCTGCGCCGGACGAAGAGCGCGCGCCCGTCCGGCTGCGTCTGCGCACGATGGAATTGCGCGACGTGATGCTGCCGGCCTATGGTGAGGGCAGCCAGATCCTGCGCGAAGAGACGGCAGGCGCGCTGGTGGCGATCCGGGGGGCGGAATGGGCCGATGGCTCGTCCAGCGCCATCACCGCCGAACTGGCCCGCAGGCTGGACCTGCGCAGCACCGCCACCGTGGCCGCCGAGCCCTGGCCCCTGGCTGATCCCGCCGACCTGCGGCTGGAGGTGCGCCTGACGCGGGTGGTGGCGCGGGCGGATGGGCAGTTCCAGCTGAGCGGGCAGTATGCCGTGGCCTCGCCAGACGGGCGCCGGCGCGATTTCATCGAGCGGATCGACATCACCGTGCCGATAACCGCCGACGCCGGCGAGGCCCGCGCCGTGGCCGAAGCCTATGGCCGCGCGCTGGAAGAACTGGCGGAGTTGATCCTGGCCCGTCTGGCGCGGTAAATCAGACTTCCGAAGCGCGGAGAATGACGGAAAACGGGCTTTCGAAAGCCCGTTTGGACGCGCCTTCGAAGGCGCGTTGCCCTGCGGCAGCCGTAGCGAACAACCAGAAACCCTATGAACGCCAACTTGCCGGGCGTCGAACCGTTACCTGATGTGCCGCAACCGGAACGCATTCCGGGCGGCAGGCCGGCAGACCGGCTCCTGCGCTCAGTCAGACGTATCCAGCCGCTGCATCGTCAGCCAGTCGGCCACCAGCGCCGGGCGCTCGCCACCCTGGATCTCGATCGTCATTTCCAGCGTCAGCAGCCGCACCCCCGGCCCGCGCTCCTGCACGCCCTTCAGCCGGAACCGCCCGCGGATCCGCGCTCCCGCCGGCACCGGCGCCAGAAAGCGCAGCCGGTCGAACCCGTAGTTCAGCCCCTCGCGCACGCCGTCGCCGATCGTCGGCACCGCCTGGGCCAGCAGGTGACTGGCCAGCGACAGGGTCAGGAACCCGTGCGCCACCGTGCCGCCCAGCGACGTTTCGGCCGCGCGCACCGGGTCCACATGGATGAACTGCCAGTCCTTCGTCAGATCGGCAAAGCGGTCGATCAGCGCCTGATCGATCTCCAGCCAGTCCGACAGCCCCAGTTCCATCCCCGGCGCGATCTCTTTCATGTCCATCGCCCGCCCTCCGATTTCCTGCCTGACGTTTATCCTGACCGCTCGCCGGGCGCGGGGCAAGCGCCCGGCGCCACCAAAGCCGCTTTCCTGCCCTTGCCATACAGTGATCGACACTAACTTGACAAACGCGAAAAAATCGCTTTGCAATGGCGTAGTGTCGGACGCTAGGGGAGGAGCGGTCGAACTTATGCCGGGAATGACCGACTTTATCCTTGTCCAGCCGGTGGGCCTGTTGCCTGCACCCGTTGCCGGGCTCTGCAGCGCATGATCGCGCGTGCGCAATCCGGCGTCTACGCCTATCACCATGTCGCCGAGGAAATCACGGCGCAGATCCTGCGCGGTGACCTGAAGCCCGGCGACCAGTTGCCGGGCGAGGCCGAACTGGGCACACGTTTCGGCGTCACCCGGTCCACCCTGCGCGAGGCGCTGCGGCAGTTGGAAAGCGACGGGCTGGTGCACCGACCTTCGCCGCGCCGGTTGGAAGTATCCGTGCCGCAGGCCGACCTGCTGACCAGCCGCGCCGGCCGGGCCATGGCGCTGATGAAGGTGACATTCCGCGAGCTGTGGGAGGTCACGATGCTGACCGAACCCCTGGCCGCGCGCATTGCCGCCGAACGCGCCGCCATGGCAGAGATCGAATCGCTGCAGGGGTTGCATGCGGAACTGGTGGCGGCCGAGGGCGACATGGCGCGCACGCTGGATCTGGACGAGCAGTTTCACACCCGGCTTGCCGATATCGGCGGCAACCGCGTGCTGGGCCTTGCGCGCGAGCCGATCGCGCTTTTGCTGTTTCGCGGCTTTGCCCGCATCGCGCCCCATGCGCCGCAGTTCTTCCGCCGCCAGATCGAGGCGCATTCGCATATCGTCGCCGCCATCCGTGACCGTGATGCCAACCGGGCCGAGAAATGGGCGCGCAAGCATATCGAGGATTTCTGGCGCGGCGCGCAGATCGCCGGGCTGGAGGATGCCATCGCCCGGAACCCCGGCGCGCTGTCCCCGCCCGCCGCCGCGATGGACTGAGGAGCGGGGCATGACCGGACAGACCATCACCACCGAGATTGCAAAGGGCGTCATGACCCTGACGCTGAACCGGCCGGACCGGCTGAACGCCTTCACCCAG
>SKNG01000126.1 GCA_007120685.1 Paracoccaceae bacterium
ATTCTCCTGTTCATGGGGTGCTCCCTCGCTGGCGCCGGCGGCAACCGGCATAGGTGGTGATGTCACCTCCCAGTAGGGCAGCGCCCCTCCACAATTTCCAGCAATTCTATGACTTCACCCATCCGCACCGGCGTTCATGTGGCTTGAACAGGATGCATCAAGGCCGGGCTACCACCGCGCCGGCATGCAGTCTGGCCAGACCGGCGGCCCATCCGCGGGTGATGTCGCCAAAACAGTCGTGAACGGAATCGGTGGCGATGCAGCTTCCCGCGGTCAGACGTCCTAGCACGCTCAAAAAAGCTCGCCCGCATGCGGAGCGCGCCCAAGGCCCTCCTGAACCTTCAGCGCCAGGCTGTTCGTGCCGCAACGCATGTCCGTCACGCCGCCTGCGAGCCAGACCTTAACCCCAGCCTAGAGGCGCAATCATCGTGGGTCCACCACGGCCAGCAGCGCTGCAAGACGCAATGGCGGCAGCGGCGTGGGGATCGTCATGCACCTACCGTTCGGCAGCGCGATATCGATCCGGGCATCCTGTGGCGCCTGAACCGGGTCCGCTGCTGGGGACGACGTGACATCCTCCGTCACCAGCGGCACGAAGCGGCCCTCGGCGCCCAGTGTTCCATCGCGATAGGCACGCCGCCAGGTCGACAGCAGAGACCGCGAAATCCCGTATAGCCGCGCCGTCGCGGACCCCTGCCGGTGCCCACGGAAGCCTTCTTCGACAATCCGAACCTTGTCCTCGTCAGACCAGTGCCGACGACGGCCGACGTCCTCGGCCGCGAAGAACTCGATCGGGGTGAAAACGGAAGAGCATGGCATAAGGCCATGCCTTACGACCATTCACGCAGTCAGCGCAGACGGCCCTCGGCGGATGCTTACGGTTGAATCGCGCGTGAATTTTTCCGCCTGCGCCTGCCAGCGTTGTCACTTCAATCAGAAGTCATCATGTTCTAGGCGAGCACGCGGCACCATGCGGTGCCGCGTGGCCCCTTATCCTTGCTCACGCAGACTGCCGCTTGCGCCCCGTTGACCAATCAACAGGTTCCCATGTCATGCCCACGGCCCGGTCGGCCCGAAGCGCCTAACCGCGAAGCGGAACCACCGTGCCTGGGTCAAGCGGAAGACGCTGACGCACCAACGTCGTCCAGTAGGAACAGCCCCAGGCAATCGCGTCGTCGTTGAAATCGTAGCCCGGATTGTGCAGGTCCGCCGAGGGGCCATTGCCGATGTTGATCATCGCGCCCGGAACCTTTTTGAGCATGAAGGAAAAATCCTCGCCGCCCAGCATCGGCGGCATGTCCAGATGCACGTTGTCCATGCCGGCGACCTCTTGCGCGGCAGCAGCAGCCAGGTCTGTCGCGCCTTGGTGGTTGACGGTAACCGGGTAATGACGGATGTAGTCCAGCCGCCCCACGGCCCCGAAACCGGCGGCGATGTGTTCGACCATCTGCGTCAGTCGCGCCTCGACATGGTTGCGTACCTCTTCGCGCAGGGTGCGCACGGTGCCGGTCAGATCGACCGCTTGCGGAATCACGTTGAAGGCGTCGCCGGCATGCACGGTGGTCAGCGATACGACGGCGGCGTCCATCGGGTCGATGCTGCGCGCGACGATCCCCTGCATGGCCTGGATCAGCGCCCCGGTGATTGGCAAGGGGTCGATGGCGGTATGGGGCCTGGCGGCATGTCCGCCGCGCCCTTCGACGGTGATGCGGATCTCGTCGACCGCGGCCATGATCGGGCCGGGCGCGATGGTGAACTGGCCGATGGGCAGGTTCGGCCGGTTGTGCATGCCGTAGACCTCGTCACAGGGGCAGCGTTCGAACAATCCGTCCTCGATCATGGCCCGCGCCCCCGCACCACCCTCTTCGGCGGGCTGGAAGATGACGACCACGGTGCCGTCGAACCCGCGCGACCGCGCCAGTTGCCGCGCCGCGCCCAAGAGCATCGCCGTATGCCCGTCGTGGCCGCAGGCATGCATCTTGCCCGGCACCGTCGAGGCCCAGGGCTGCCCCGTCGCCTCGGGGATGGGCAGCGCATCCATATCCGCGCGCAGCCCGATCATGCGGCCCGACTTGTTGCTGTCGCCGCGGATAATGCCGACAACCCCGGTCCGCCCCATCCCCTCGATCACCTCGTCCACGCCGGCGGCGCGCAGGGCTTCGGCCACCTTGCCGGCGGTGCGGGGGACGTCATACAGCAGTTCCGGATGCATGTGCAGATCGCGGCGGAACTCGGTCAGCATCTTGATGTCTCTGGACACCCAGTTCTCGACAGCCATGGCTCAGGATTCCTTTTTGCTGGTCTGCGCGCCCGGCTTCATCCGGTAGCGGAAATCGCAGTGGCTGGCGCCCTTCATGATCGTCTGTGTCCGCGTCAGTTCGATGTCAGGGTTGTAGCCGATGCAGAAATCGCCATCGCGGTTGCAACTCAGCAGATGGCCGATATCGCCCAGCCCCATCTGCCGGTACATCTCGGCATAGCGGCAGCGGGTGACGTTGAAATCCATCCTGTCGGCCGTCATTTCCAGCGGTTCGATCTGCAGCGCGTCCTCTTTCGTCCAGTTCGGCATGATCGCGGCAAAATCCGTCAGGTCGGGGTCGCGGCCCAGACCTTCGGCCAGTTGCCTGCCCTGTTCGATAGCCGAGCGTGAACAGGTCTCGCCGATCACCGCCTCGGCCTCGGCGCGGCCAGCGCGCTCAGTGATCACATCGAACACATGTTTCAGGATCATCGCCTCGATGCGGCGGCGCTCAAGGATCGGAAGGTCTTGGATCTGGCTCATGCTGCTGTCCTCAGAGTTTGGGTTCGACACGGTCCTTGCGGCGCAGCCAGGCCAGATAGGCGGGCGCGACACGCCGCACCAGGGCGTGCAGGGGAAAGGGGCGCGGCTCGCTTACCGGCAGGGCAAGCTCTTCTTCCGGCACGCCGGTGACGACCCGGCCCAGTTCCCGGCCAAGGGCGGTGCCAAGCGCGACGCCGCGCCCGTTGCAGGCAACCCAGGCCCAGCCATCGGGGCCCAGCCGGTGCACCCGCGGAAACCGGTCACGGTTCATGCCGATGAAGCCTGACCAGACATGCGTCATCTCGGTCCCGGCAAGCTCTGGATAGGCCTCGGCAAGACTGCGTGCCGCCTTCGCACGCACCCGGTTGACCACGTCATGGCTGCCCAGGACCGCACCGCCGGTGATCAGCCGGTTGCGCGCATCATAGCGGAAAAAGCGCAGATCGCCCCGGGTATCGGAAACCGCCTCGCGGCCGGGCAGGATCTTGCCGCGCAGGTTGTCCCCGATGGGCGGGGTCGACATCTGCCAGGCGTAGACGGGCACGAACGACCGGGCCAGCCGAGGCGCCAGCCCGGGGCTGAGTTCGCCGGTATAGGCGTTGGTGGCCAGGATCAACGCGCGCGCCTTGAGCGTCCCGCCGTCGGTTTCGACCACCCAGCTGGCCCCCTCGCGCCGGTAGCGGGTGACCCGGCTTTGCTCATGCACGACAGCGCCCAGCCCTTCGGCTGTCGCAGCCATGGCGCGCGCCAGCGCCAGCGGGTTCACATGGCCACCGGTCGGATTGTACATCCCGCCATACCAGAAATCGGTGCCCAGGATATCCCGCGTCTGGGCGGCGTCCTTGAACTCTGCCGGAAAGCCGAAGCGCTGCCAGGCGTCGACACGCCCTTGCGAGAGTTTGACCCGCCCGGGGCTGTGCGCGGGCTGGAACCAGCCCGTCTGTTCGGCTTCGGCCGGCATGTCGAATTCGCGCACCAGGTCAAAGAGGATAGAGGCCGAGTCGCCGATCAGCCGGGCAAACCGCTCTCCGGCCGCGCCATGGCGGGCGACCCATGCATCGGGTTCGGCGGCGGTCAATGTCGGGATCACCTGGCCGTTGTTGCGCCCCGATGCGCCCCAGCCCACGGCCTTCCCTTCCAGCACCGTCACCGCATGGCCCCGGCGCGCCACCTCGATCGCGGCGGACAGACCGGTGAAGCCGCCGCCGACGATCGCCACATCGGTCTCGGCATTGGCGGCAAGCGGGGCGGCGGGTGTCCGCTCCGGGGCGGTGGCGGCCCAGATCGAGGGCGGAAACTCGACACTCATGCCGCCGTCTCTGCGACCAGCGCGGCCGAGGCCTCGTGCGGCAGCCAGAACCAGCGAAGCGTTTCCTCGTCGGGCAGAAGCGGCGGCGGTGGCGTGGCGGGCAGCAGACGCGCCTGGTGCGCAAGCGCCCGCGCGGCAGCCATGCATTCGGCGAAGGAGGGCGCGGGCACAGTGGCGGCCTCTGCCTGATCCAGAAGCTCGATCAGGTTCCGGGGTGGCCGCTCATCGACAAAGCGCTGCGCCCGCCACACGCCGCTATGCAGGTCAAGCTGATAGAGCGGCAGCAGTTCCAGCCCGTGTTCGGCGATGAAGCGCAGGGCCTGCGCAATGCGGTCCACGTCGTCATCGGCAAAGAACCAGTTCACGCCCAGCCGCGCCCAACCGGGCCGAAAGGCCGAATGCCCCAGCGCCACGGCAGTTTCGTGCCGGCGCGTGCGGGCCTCGTCGATGTTGAGCAGCGCATGGCCATAGGGGCCGGCGCAGGAACACCCGCCGCGCGCCTGGATGCCGAAAAAATCGTTGAGCAGCGCCACGACATAATTGTGGTGCAGCAGTTTCTCTCGCACCCGCAGATTGAACGAGAAGATCCCGATCCGGGGCGCCTCGGCCGGACCCAGAAGTTCCAGCCCCTGGATGCTGCGCAGCGCCGTGGCCATCCGCGCGGTCAGTCGCGCCTCGGCAGCCTGGACCCGATCCTCGCCCAGCGCGCCCTTCAGCGCCAGCACCATGCCCGCACGAATGTCGCCGACGATGGAGGGCGTGCCGGCTTCCTCGCGCCGCTCGGGGTCCTCGACATAGCGGTGATCATTGGCGGTAACATAGGATACCGTGCCACCCCCGGTGACCGTTGGCCGCGGCAGATCCAGCAACCGCCGGTCGCAGACCAGCA
>SKNG01000368.1 GCA_007120685.1 Paracoccaceae bacterium
CCGTCGCCCGCGACCAGCCGCACCGCCTCGCCCACCGAGCCGCCGGCGAGCGCCGCCAGCGACTGCGCCTCGGCGGGGGGCTCGCCCAGCGCCTGTTCCAGCGCGCGGGCCATCGGATCCGGCGCCAGCGGCCCCAGCCGCAGCACCCGGCAGCGCGAGCGGATCGTCGGCAGAAGGCGCGATGGCTGATGCGCGACCAGCAAGAGCACCGCACCGGCGGGCGGTTCCTCCAGCAGTTTCAGCAGCGCGTTGGCGGCATTGGCGTTCATCTCGTCGGCGGCATCGACAATCACCACGCGCCGCCCGCCTTCCGCGTTAGACAGGCCGAAGAAGGCGCCGAGGCCCCGCACCTCGTCCACGGTGATGATCTGGCGGGGGCGGCCGCGCTCGTCATGCCCGCGCCGGATCAGCTTCAGCCCGGGATGCGAGAGCGCGGCCACCTGCCGGGCGACCGGGTGATCGGCGGGCAGGTCCAGGCTTTCGGGCGGGGGCGGGGCGCCGAAGAGGCCGGCATCGGCGCCGGGTGCGGGCAGGGAAAGCAGGAAGCGCGCGATGCGCCAGGCCAGCGTCGCCTTGCCCACGCCGCGCGGGCCGGTCAGCAGCCAGCCGTGATGCAGCCGCCCCCCGGCAAAGGCCGACAGGAACGAGGCCTCGGCGCCTTCCTGCCCGTAAAGGGTGGGCGTGTGGCGCGGGTGGGGGGCACCCTCGCAGCGGTCCAGTTCCGGCAGGGCGTCGGCCTCAGCCATGCGCGCGCTCGGCGATGGCGGTGCGGGCGAGGGGCTCGATTTCCTGCGCGATCACCTCGGGCGAGCGGTTGCCGTCGATCACCCGGATGCGCGCGGGGTCGGCGGCGGCGAGCGCCAGAAAACCGGCGCGCAGGGTTTCCTGAAAGCCCAGGCCCAGGCTTTCGAACCGGTCCTCGGTACCGCCGCGCGCCTGCCCGCGCGCCAGCGCGGTGGCCGGGTCGGTGTCGATGAGGAAGGTCAGATCGGGCTCGATGCCGATCATCGCGGCGTGCAGCAGATCGACCTTTTCGCGCATCCCCGCCCCGCCCCGAGCGCCCTGATAGACGCGGGTCGAATCGGCAAACCGGTCGCAGACCACCACCCTGCCTTCGTCCAGCGCGGGGCGGATGGTGCGTTCCAGATGGTCGCGCCGGGCGGCGGTGAAGAGCAGGATTTCGGTCTCTGCCGACCAGCGCGCGGCGGCGCCCTGCACCAGCAGGCGGCGGATCTCCTCGGCCCCGGGCGCGCCGCCGGGTTCGCGCGTCAGCCGCGCGCCCAGCGCCTGCGCCAGCAGCCGGGCCTGGGTGGACTTGCCGCTGCCGTCGACCCCCTCGAAACTGATGAACAGGCTCACGGCGCCCGCCGCGCGCTTGCTACGCTGCCCCAGCGCCGGCTCACGGGGCCGTCAGCCCCAGATGCCCGGCCAGCACCAGCGCCGCGCTGCGCATCCGGGGGACAAACCCGCCCGCTGCCACATCTGCCCCCGCCACCAGCGGGAAGGACACATCCTCCATCTGCGGCACCTCGATCACCAGCCGGCCCAGTTCCTGCCCGGCCACGATTGGCGCTTCCACCGGCCCGTCATATTCGACCCGCGCGCGCAACTCGCCTTCGCCCAGCGCCGGCATCAGCACCGACAGCGCGCGCGGCGCCACCATCGGCACCTCGCGCGCCTCGCCCATCCAGACTTCGGCCCGGGCCAGCGCCTCGCCCTCGCGCGCGACCCGGCGCTGGGTGAACTGTCGGAAGGCCCAGTTGATGATGCGCTCGGCTTCCTCGGCGCGGGCCTCGGGGCTAGGCATGCCGGAAAAGACGAAGATCACCCGCCGGTTGCCCTGCAGGGCCGATCCGACCAGCGCATTCCCGGTGGCCGAGGTGAAACCGGTCTTCAGCCCGTCCAGCCCCAGCCCGGTACCCAGCAGCGGCAACCGGTTGGGCTGGGGGATGTTGTTCCAGGTGAAGCTTTCCTCGGCCAGGTAGCCGTAGAAACGCGGGTGATTGTCGATCAGATGCGCGGCCAGCGTGGCCAGGTCGCGCAAGCTCATCAGATGGTTAGGGTCCGGCCAGCCAGAGGCATTGGCGATGGTGGTATTGTTCATGCCCAGCTGTTGGGCGCGGGCGGTGGCGATGCGGGCAAAGGCCTCTTCGCTGCCCGCCAGCCCCTCGGCCACCACGACCGAGGCATCGTTGCCCGACAGCACCGCGATGCCGCGGATCAGGTCCTCGGTGGAGGGCCGGTCGCGGGTTTCCAGGAACATGCGCGAGCCGCCCATGGTGTGGGCGCGTTCGGACACGCTCCAGGTGGTGTCCATCGCCACGCGGCCGTCCTCGATGGCTTCGAACAGCATCAGAAGCGTCATCAGCTTCGACATCGAGGCCGGCGGCAGCGGCTCGTCGCTGTTGCGGTCCAGCAGCACCTGCCCGGTGCCGTGGTCGATGACCAGGATATTGGGGGCGCGACTGTCAAAGAGCGGCTGCGCCTGCGCGGGGGCAACGCCGCCGGGCGGCAGCGCCAGCGCAAGAAGGGCCAGTGCCAGGGCGGCCAGAGCGGCCGGAAGGTGACGAAACAGCATGCTCGGCTCCCGAAACCAGGGCGGATATCCAGCGCCAGTAGTGCCCCAGCGCGCGCCGGATTTCAAACCGCTTTCGGCGTCATGCGGCATTCGGTTGAATGGCTCGGGCCACATGGGCACCGACGGAAAACGGGCTTTGGAAAGCCCGTTTGCACGCGCCTTCGAAGGCGCGTCACCCTGCACCTGCCGAAGCGATCACGCGGAAATGCTATCAGTGCCCAGCTTTCTCGGCCTGTTGTGCGGTCCGATACGCAGCCGTTGGCCGATGGGTGGGTGCGACCGGCAGCTTGCGCAAGATCACCGCCTTACCGGATAAGCATCGGCAAAGCCCATGCCGCGCACCTGCCGCAACACATCGGCGCGCGCGGCCTCGGTATGCGCCGGGCCGATGACGACGCGCCAGAAATGGCGATCTTCCACCCGCCCCTGACGGATATCGGCGGGCAGCCCCGCCGCGCGCATCCGGTCGCGGGCGGCGTTGGCATTGTCCTCGACGCTGAAGATGCCGATCTGCACGAAGGGCTGATCGGGCGCCGGGCCGGCGGCGGCGGTGCGCCCGTCGTCCTCGGGCAAGGGGATCGGCGTGGTATCGGCGGGCTGGCTATCGGGTTCAGGCGTGCTGCGGGTGAAGAGCGCGCGCAGCCCGCGCCGCTCACGTGGTGCTTCTGCGGCGGCCTCGCCTCCCGCCGGCGGCGCGACTTCCGGCTCCGCCGCCACGCGTGGCCTGTCGGGTGCGGCTGGCACCGGACGTTCGGTGATCGCCGACAGCGGTTGGTTCCCCGCCGGGGCGCCGGGCTGCCATTCGTCAAGCGAGGCTTGGGTGGTTTGCCGGTGCTGGGTTTCCGCCGGGCGACGGGAGAAAAGCCCGCGCAGCCCGCGGCGCTCTGGCTCCGCTTCGGCAACCTCGGCCGGCTCCGCATTCGGTGCTCCAGCGGCCGTCTGGGGCGGGGTGTCGGACTCGATGACCGTGATCTCGGGCTGATCCGCGACCGGGGTTTCGTCGCGGCGGCTGAACAGGGCGCGTAGCCCCCGGCGCTCGGCCGGCGGCGCGTCTGCGTCGGTTCCCGTGGCTTCGGCCATTTCCGTTGCGCGTTCGGCCTCGGCCTGATCCGCGGCGGTTTCCGCGGTTTCCGCATCGACCGTATCCTCGGTCGCAGCCATCTCTGACGCTTCCGGCTCGATCTCGATCTCTTGCAGCCGCAGCGCCGTTACGCGGATGGTGGTGGGCTGACCCGGCAGGATTTCCAGCGTATTCGCCGCCTCTGACGAGATCTGGAACCGGGGGCCGGGGTTTTCACGCTCGCGCCGGAACAGCGCGCCGATCACCGTCTCGCCGGTCTGGGCGTTGCGGATCATCACCCGCTCGGGGTCGATGACATCGGGATGCGCCACCCAGACCCCGCCGAGCGAGGGGCGCCCGTCCCAAAGCCCGGCCTCTTCCAGATTGAATACTTCTGGCGCTTCGGTGTCGCGTTCGACTGTCCGGGGCGAAGCGGCCACCACCGCGCTGCCGCCGCCGGTTGCCCGTGTCGCGTCGGATGCATTGAAACCGCCCTCGCAGCCCGCAAGGGCAACCGCGCTTGTCAAAAGTGCCAACCGAAGCGCTGCGCGCGACGAAATGGGGGATTGGGGCCGCGCCCCGAAGCCTGCTCTTGCCATCATGCCCTCATGCCGAAAGTGCATCGCATCATGGCAACGATGCAGCGGCGTTATCTGGACCGGCTCTTTGGCGGCCGGTGTTTGTCAGCGGACTATAGCGCCCATTCACACATAAAGAAAGGCCAATGATTTCGGTGTTGCAACCGGGTCACGGACCGGTTGCAGAACGGCGCCCGCTCTGCCCCCACGCCCCCGGGCAGAGGTCCGGGCGCAGGCCCTGTCGCAGGCCCTGTCGCGCGGGTCAGGACCGGTCGCGCCAGCGGTTGACCAGCGGATAGCGCCGGTCCGGGCCAAAGGCGCGCGGGGTCAGCCGCACCCCCGGCGCGGCCTGGAACCGCTTCCATTCCGAGATATTCAGCAGGTGTTCCACCTTCTTTACCATCTCGCGCTCATACCCCTGCGCCACCAGATCGGCGACCGAGCAATCCCCTTCCACCAGGCCCTGCAGGATGGCATCGAGCGTCGCATAGGGCGGCAGGCTGTCCTCGTCACGCTGATCCTCGCGCAGCTCGGCCGAGGGGGGCTTGTCGATCACCCTTTGCGGGATCACCGCGCCCGCCGGCCCCTTCATCCACGGCCGGTGGTTCAGGTTGCGCCAGCGGCAGGCATCGAAGACGCGGGTCTTGTAGAGATCCTTGATCGGATTGAAGCCGCCGTTCATGTCGCCATAGATGGTGGCGTAACCCACCGCCATTTCCGATTTGTTGCCGGTGGTCAGCAAGAGCCCGCCCAGCTTGTTCG
>SKNG01000161.1 GCA_007120685.1 Paracoccaceae bacterium
CCCCGTCCGGATGCGCCAGCACATAGTCCAGTTGCCCGCGCATCAGGCTGCGGGTGGCATCCTCGCCGCGCCTTGTGCCGCGCTCGGTCTCGGTGATGGCGATGGCATAGGCCAGGGTGAAACGTGGCGCGACGGGCCGGCCCAGCCGCTCCTCGAAGGCCGAGACGAACTGGAAATCGCGCCGGTTGACCGGGTCTTCTGCGCGGATGGTGCCCCTCAGGTTGCCGCCCGCGCCCTGCGGCCCGTGGACGGGCGTGAAGCCGCAACCGGCCAGCAGGCCCGCGCTGCCCGTCATCAGCAGAAATCCCCGCCGATCAGACCACCACATTCACGATCCGCCCCGGCACCACGATCACCTTTTTCGGTGCCGACCCGGCTAGCACCTTGACCACAGCATCGGCGCTCAGCGCGGCCTTTTCAACCGTCTCCTTGGCCGCATCCGCCGCCACGGTGATTTCGGCCTTGCGCTTGCCGTTGATCTGGATGGGCAGGGTGACGGTATCGGAGACCAGCATCGCCGGATCCGCCTGTGGCCAGTCGGCCTGCGCCACCAGCCCCACGCCGCCCTGATGCGCCCAGATATCCTCGGCGATATGAGGCACCATCGGCGCCATCAGTTGCGCGAGCGTGCGCATGGCGGTCTTCTGCGCCGCGCCCGAAGCCTCGGAGCGGCTGAGCGTGTTGGTGAAGGCGTAAAGCTCGGCGATGGCCTTGTTGAAGGCAAAGCCGTCGATCGACTTGGTCACATCGGCAATCGCGCGGTGCATGGCGCGCATCAGGTCGGTGTCGGCGTCCGAGGGCGTGCCATCGGGCATTGCGGCAATCCGGTCGCACAGGGACCAGACGCGGGAAAGATGCTTGAAGGTTGCCTCGGCCCCTGCGCTGGTCCATTCCACATCGCGGTCCGGCGGGCTGTCGGACAGCACGAACCAGCGCGCGGTATCGGCGCCGAAGCGTTCGATGATATCCACCGGGTCGACCACATTTTTCTTGGATTTCGACATCTTGGCCGAGGGGATGACCTGCACCGCCTCGCCCGTTGCTTTCACTTTTCCGTCCTCGACGTCCTCTGGCAGGTGATAGACAGGCCGCCCGCGCGCGTCACGAGTCATGTAAATCTCGTGGGTTACCATGCCCTGCGTGAACAGGGCGTCGAAGGGCTCCTTGCACTTTTCAGACAAATGGCCGGTGCGATGCATGGCGCGGGCGAAGAAGCGGGAATAGAGCAGGTGCAGGATCGCGTGCTCGATCCCGCCGATATACTGGTCGACGTTCATCCAGTAGTCGGCCTCACCCGCATCGGTGGGGGTGGTGGCGCGCGGGGCGGTGAAGCGGGCGAAATACCAGGACGAATCGACGAATGTGTCCATCGTGTCGGTTTCGCGCTGCGCCGGGCCGCCGCATTTCGGGCAGGCGCAGTCGCGCCAGTTGGGGTGGCGGTCCAGCGGGTTGCCGGGCTGGTCGAAGCTGACATCCATCGGCAGGGCGATGGGCAGGTTTTCCTTCCTCTCCGGCACCACGCCGCAGGTTGGACAATGCACCACCGGGATGGGGCAGCCCCAGTAACGCTGGCGCGACAGGCCCCAGTCCCGCAGGCGGTATTGCGTCACGCCCCGGCCGATGCCGCGCGATTCGCAATCGCTGATCGCGGCCTCCACAGCGTCCTCGCCGGTCTGCAGTTCCGGCCCGGCAAAGCCGCGGATATAGCGCACGCGCTTGGTCTTCGGCGGCACATAGGCCTCGGCCAGCGGCTCTTCCTCGGCGCCTTCTGGGATGAAGACGGCGGGAATGGGCAGGATGTAACGGGTGGCGAAGTCGAAATCGCGCTGGTCATGCGCGGGGCAGCCGAAGATCGCCCCGGTGCCGTAATCCATGAGGATGAAATTGGCGATCCAGACCGGCAATTCGCATTCCGGATCAAGGGGGTGGCGCACGCGGATGCCGGTGTCCAGGCCGCGCTTCTCGGCCTTTTCCAGCGCCTCTTCGGTGGTACCGATGCGCCGGCAATCGGCGACGAAGTCGGCTACCTTCGGATTATCGGCCTCCAGATGTTTGGCCAGCGGGTGGTCCGGGCTGACGGCCACGAAGGACGCGCCCAGCAGCGTATCCGGCCGGGTGGTGTATACCTCGATCTGCGCGAACCCCTCGGGCGCGTTCACGGTCTGAAACGGGAATTGCAGCCCGCGCGACTGGCCGATCCAGTTGCGCTGCATCAGCCGCACCTTTTCCGGCCAGGCGTCCAGCCCGTCCAGCGCCGCCAGCAGTTCCGCCGAATAGTCGGAGATGCGGAAGAACCATTGTTCCAGCTCGCGCCGTTCGACCTCGGCACCCGACCGCCAGCCCTTGCCGTCGATCACCTGTTCGTTGGCCAGCACGGTCATGTCCACCGGGTCCCAGTTGACCACGGCCTTCTTGCGGTAGACGAGGCCGGCCGCCAGCATGTCCAGAAACAGCGCCTGCTGCTGGCCGTAGTATTCCACGTCGCAGGTGGCAAACTCGCGCGACCAGTCGATGGACAGGCCCAGTGGCTTCATCTGTCCCTTCATCACCGCGATGTTGTTGTAGGTCCATTCCGCCGGGTGTCCGCCTTCCTGCATCGCGGCGTTCTCGGCCGGCATGCCGAAGGCGTCCCAGCCCATCGGGTGCAGCACGCTGAACCCGCGCGCGGCCTTGTAGCGCGCGACCACATCGCCCATCGTGTAGTTGCGCACATGGCCCATGTGAATGCGCCCCGACGGGTAGGGGAACATCTCCAGCACGTAATACTTCGGCCTGGCCGGGTCATGCCGGGCGGTGAAGCAGTCGGCTTCCTGCCACGCCTGTTGCCATTTGGGTTCAACGGCTTGCGGTTGATAACGGGCCTGGGCCTCGCCTGACATGTGGATCCCCCGGAAGGTGAAATGCGCGGCCGCACCCGGCCCGGCGCCGTGATAGCCGCAGCCGCGCCCGGGGTCCAGCGCCAAGGGCCGCCCGTGCCGCTGCAGGCTTGAGGCGTGGGCTTACAGCCGGCGATCCTGGATGCGCAGCTGGCGGGCGCGGGTCAGGATGGCGTTTTCCACCGCGCGAACCGTCTCGGTGCTGGCCGGGCCGGCGCGGGTGACCAGGGCAACATTGAGCGCGCGCGCATCCAGCGCGCCGTCGGTCACATGCACGGTGGCGCGATAGGGCCGCCCGCCGCCCGGGGGCGTGCCGAAGCCGGTGGTGAAGACGCCAGAGAAGGGATCAACCGTTTCAACCGGCAGGAAGTCCAGAACTTCCAACGACGCGGTCCAAAGGTAGCGGTTGACCACCAGTGTGGTTTCGGGGGGGCTGCGATTGGTGAACAGATCCCAGATCGATTCGCGTGATCCGGTATCCTGCAGCCGTTCGCGAATGATCTCGTCCTGTGCCGCCTCCTGGGCGCCGGCCTGCGAGCCGCCGAACATCCCGCGCATGCCGCCGCATGCCGCGAGGCTGAATACCAGCACCAGGGCCAGCATTGCGTTGAACAGACGGGTGATGGTCATCGGCTGCCTACCTTTCCGCTTGAGACCGTATCTAACCGAGCGCTCGTGCATGAACAAGCCATCGGGCGCTGTCGTCGCTGCGGTTGCGGGTCTTTTCGCCTGCCCCGGATCTGCCCGGTTGCCCGTCCCTGTTGCGCTACGGCAACAGAAACAGATCAGGGCAGGGCGCCAAGGGGCTTGTCAGGTTGCCGAAAGCGGCCACGTCAGTCATGCCGCAGCCAGACCCAGCTGATCGCCAGGCAACACCGAAGTTGCCAATCAGCGAGGGCAATCATGAAATCCATCCATCTTGCGGCGGGCCTGCTGGCCCTGTCGGTCGGTGCCGTGCAGGCGCAGGGGCTTTCCATCGGCGGCAACGCCCGCATGGGCGTCCAATATGACTCGAACGGCTTCAACACCCTGACCGGCACATCGACCTACCGGACCGAGGCGCGGCTGCAGCTTAACTTCTCGGCTACCGTCCAGGCCGATCACGGCCTGCGCCTCGGCGCCTTCACCAGAGCGCAGATGCAGTCGCAGGGCGGCACGGCCACGCAACAGCAGACGGGACAGTTTTCCGGTGCCAGGGTGTTCGTGGAGGCCGAGGGCCTCCGCCTGACCTTCGGCAATCAGAACGGCGCCATCGCCACCTCTGGCACGGCCCGTGGCGTGGGGGGCGCGTCGGCTACGAGGGCGGTCAGCAGAATGGCGAGACCGCGGGCCTGCGCGGCGCGGTGACCCGCTTCAACGGCACAGGGGCAACCGGCGCGAACACGGGCGGACAACAGACCGTCCACGCCCGCTACAGTGCCGGTGCCTGGGAGGCGGCCCTCTCGACAGAACGGGGCCGCGGCGTGGAAATCGGCGCACGGGCGCGATTCGATGCGATTACCGTCGCCGCCGGTTATCAGAGCGCGCGCGGCGGCACCGCACGCGTGGCGACGGCATCGGCCCATTACAATGCTGGCGATTGGGGCGTCGCCGTGCTTGTCGCCCGCATTGCTGACGGCGCGCCGGCTGTGAACAACGGCAGCATCTCGGCACATGTCGCGCTGGGCGGCGGCGATCTTTACGGCTATGTCGGGCGAACCGCGGGTAGCAACGCCCTTGGCATCAGCTACGCATATGGCCTGGGCGGTGGCGCGCGGGTCGTCGCCGGGGGCGAGCGGGTCGGCGGGCGCAATACCGCCTCGATCGGTGTGGTGTTCCGCTTCTGATGCCACCCATTGCCGCCTGGCGGTTGCCAGGACGGCCGGGCGGGGGCGGCGTGGCAGAATTGCACCACAAAATCGCTTAGTTCCCGCCCCCATATGCTACGGCTTGCAAAACGAAGGCATTGGCAGGAAAGAGGGACAGACCCAGCTTGCAGGCAAGGTGGGCAGCACTTCAAGTCAACGAGGGAAACCATGAAAAAAATTCTCCTTGCTTCGACCGCGCTGATCCTGTCGGGCGGTATGGCTGCGGCCCAGGGGC
>SKNG01000331.1 GCA_007120685.1 Paracoccaceae bacterium
ACCCCGCGCCGGGCTCTGTCAGCCCCAGCGCGCCGATCCTGCGTCCCGCACACAGATCGGGGATATAGCGCGCGATCTGATCCTCGGTGCCGTTGCGCAGGATGTTGTTCAGGCACAGGTTTTCATGCGGGCCCCAGATGAAGGCGGCATTGGTGTTCCAGTAACCGAAAGCCTCGCCCACCAGCCCGGCGCTGATCAGGTCCATCCCGGCCCCGCCCAGGCTTTCGGGCGCGGTCAGGCCGCAATAGCCATCCGCCCCCAGCTTTGCCATCAGATCGGCGGGATACCAGTCGTCATCGTCCATCCGGGCAAACAGCGGGTGCAACTCGGCCTCGGCATAGCGGAAGGCGGCGTCATAGACGGCGCGCTGCTCGGCGCTCAGGTCGAATTGCATGTCACACCCCCGGAAGCGGTTTTCCCGGCGACCGGGCGCGCTGAAAGGCCGGCCGCGCCATCAGCCGGTCCAGATAGGCGGCTGTCTGCGGCTTGTAATGCTGACCGATGCCGATGGTCCGGCCGAGGAACAGCGCGTAGCCGACCGCGATATCGGCCGCCGTGAAGCGCCCGGCGCTCAGGTATTCCGCCCCTTCCAGCCGCGCGTTGACCAGCTTCAGCCGGGCCAGAAACCATTGGGTATAGTCATCCACGACCTGCGGCTGCCGGCGGTCCTTCGGCTCGAACCGCCCGTAGCGCAGCACCAGCGTCTGCGGAAAGGTCAGCGTGGCGTCGGAATGGTAAAGCCAGTTCAGCCAGTCACCATAGGCCGGATCCGCCGGCGCAACGGCCAGGCTGCCATCGCCGTAGCGGCGCGTCAGGTAATGGGTGATGGCGCTCGATTCGGTCATCGCCGTCTCGCCGTCGCGCAGGAAGGGAACGGTGCCCAGCGGATTCGTTTCCAGATACCCCGGGTCGCTGGCGCGGGGCGGAAAATCCAGCAGGTGCAGGCGGTAGTCCAGCCCCAGTTCCTCCAGCGTCCACAGCGCGCGCAGCGATCGCGCGTCCTTGCAATGCCAAAGCTCGATCATGCGTCCCCCTGCCCTGCGTCATCGGGTGTGATTTCCGCCACCAAGGCGCGCGCCCTGATCTGCTGGCCCGGCTGCACGGCCAGCGTCTCCAGCCTTCCCGCCACCGGCGCCTTCAGCGGGTGTTCCATCTTCATCGCCTCCAGCACGGCGATCACCTGCCCGCGCGCCACCCGCGCCCCGGCCTTTACATCGACCGAGACCACCTTGCCCGCCATCGGCGCCAGCATCCGCCCGTCGCCGCCGGCCTCGGCACGCTGCGGCGGCGCAAGGGTAACATCGCGCAAGGCAAACCCGTCCAGATGCAGCGTGCCGCCGTCAAAGGCGAAGGGCAGCGCGGAGACGATGCCGTCGGCGAGGTAGCGGCACAGGCCACCGTCCAGCGCGGTGATCTGCAGCGCCGGCCCCTCGGCGGGTTCCACCACCGGGCCGGGGGCGAAGTGCAGCGCCACCTCTTGCACCGCCTCGCCCGCCGCCAGCCGGAAGCGGTGCAGCGGGCGCGGGCCGTTCGACCAGCCGAAACGCGGGGCGAAAGGGTCGGCATCGCGGGTGGCCAGCAGGAAGGCCGCCAATGCCAGCGTGGCAGGGTCCGGCGCGGCGGGCGAAAGGGTGGTATCGCCGGCGAAGTCACCGTCCAGAAACGCCGTCGTCGCCGCGCCCGAGGCGAATCCCTCATGCCGCAGGACCGACGCCAGAAAGGCGCGGTTGGTGGTCAGGCCCAGTACTTCTGTGGCCTCCAGCCCCGCTATCAGCCGCCGCCGCGCCGTATCCCGGTCCGGCCCGTGGGCGATGATCTTGGCCAACATCGGATCATAGTCCGGGCTGACCGCCTGCCCCTCGGCCAGCGCATGATCCACCCGCAGCCCAGGCGGCACGCGCCAGCGCAGCACCCGGCCCGCCTGCGGCAGGAACCCCTGCGCGGGGTCCTCGGCGTAAAGCCGCACCTCGATGGCATGGCCCTCCAGCGCCACCTGATCCTGCGCCAGCGGCAGTGCCTCGCCCCGGGCCACGCGGATCTGCCATTCGACCAGATCAAGGCCCGTCACCGCCTCGGTCACCGGGTGTTCGACCTGCAGGCGCGTGTTCATCTCCAGAAAGAAGAAGTCGCCGCCCTCCAGCAGGAATTCCACCGTCCCCGCGCCGACATAACCGCAGGCACGCGCAGCATCGACCGCCGCCGCCCCCATCCGCGTACGCAAGGCCGCATCGACGGCGGGCGAGGGCGCCTCTTCCACCACCTTCTGGTGCCGCCGCTGCACCGAACAGTCGCGCTCGCCCAGATGGATCACATGGCCGTGGCTGTCGGCGAAGACCTGGATCTCCACATGCCGGGGGCGCATCAGCGCGCGCTCAAGGATCAGGGTCTCGTCGCCGAAAGCCTTGCCCGCCTCCGACCGCGCGCGGGCCAGTGCCTCGGGCAGGGCTTCTGCGTCCGCCACCAGCCGCATACCCTTGCCCCCGCCCCCGGCGCTGGCCTTGACCATCAGCGGAAAGCCGATCCGCGCCCCCTCGGCCAGCAGCACGGCGTCCGACTGATCGGCGCCCTGATAGCCCGGCAAGCAGGGCACCCCGGCGGACGCCATCGCGGCCTTCGCCGCGCCCTTGTCGCCCATCAGCGCCATGGCATCCGGCGGCGGGCCGATGAACACCAGCCCGGCATCAATGCAGGCGCGGGCGAAATCGGCGTTCTCGGACAGGAAACCATATCCCGGATGCACCGCCTGCGCACCGGCCCGCCGCGCGGCGTCGATCACCGCCGCCCCGTCCAGATAGGCCCGCGCGCCCCCGATGGGCACCGCCAGATCGGCAGCCAGCGCATGGAGCGCGCCGGCATCGGGCTCGGTGAACACGGCCACGGTGCGATAGCCCATGCCGCGGCCGGTGCGGATGACGCGGCAGGCAATCTCGCCCCGGTTGGCAATCAGGATGGTGTCGAAGCTCATAGCCGCGCCACCCCGAATGTGTTCGGCCGCAGCCGCCGCGCCGCCCCCTCCCGGCAGATGTCCAGCACCATGGCCAGCACCTGCCGCGTGTCACGCGGGTCGATGATGCCGTCATCCTCCTGCCGGGCCGAGGACATCAGCGCCGTGGTCTGCGCCTCCAGCATCTCGGCCGTACCCGCCTCCAGCGCCGCCAGCTTGCCCTCGTCCACCGCACCCCCCGCGCGCATCTTCGCCTCGGCCACGATGCGCAGCACCATGCCGGCCTGCGCCCCCCCCATGACCGAGGCGCGGGCATTCGGCCAGGCAAAGACGAAGCGCGGATCGAAGCCCCGCCCGCACATGGCATAATTCCCCGCCCCGTAAGAGCCGCCCACCAGCACCGAGATCTTCGGCACACGCGCATTCGCCACGGCCTGGATCATCTTGGACCCGTGCTTGATGATCCCCGCGCGCTCGGGCTCGGTGCCGACCAGAAAGCCCGTGGTGTTGTGCAGGAACAGGATCGGCGTGCCGGATTGGTCGCAAAGCTGGATGAACTGCCCGGCCTTGGCGGCGCCCTGCGCGGTGATCGGGGCGTTGTTGGCGATCACCGCGCAGGCCATCCCCTCAACCCGCATCTGTCCGCAGATCGTGCCCTGATCGTATTCCGGCTTGAACTCCAGAAACGCCGATCCATCGGCCAGCCGCGCGATGATCTCGCGGCAGTCATAGGGCTGTTTCGGATCAGCCGGCACGATGCCGATCAGATCAGATGCCGGATAGAGCGGCGGCACCCAGTCGCGGGCAGGCGCCAGCGTGGTCTCGTCGCGCCAGGGCAGCGAGGCCATCACCGCGCGGGCCTGGCGGATGCCGTCGGCATCATCCTCGGCCAGATAGTCGCCCGTGCCGGCCACCTGGGTGTGCATCTCGGCCCCGCCCAGTTCCTCATCCGTCGCCACCTCGCCGGTTGCGGCCTTCAGCAGCGGCGGGCCGGCCAGATACATGGTGGCCTGCCGCCGCACCATGATCACGTGATCCGACAGACCGGGCTGATAGGCCCCCCCGGCGGTGGCCGAGCCATGCACCACCGTAATCTGCGGGATCCCCATCGCCGACAGCCGCGCCTGATTGGCAAAGCCGCGCCCGCCGGGGATGAACACCTCGGCCACATGCTCCAGATTGGCGCCGCCGGACTGGCTGAGCGAAACGATGGGCAAGCGGTTCTCGCGCGCGATCTCCTGCAAACGCAGCTTCTTGGCCAGCCCGTCGGCGGTGACCGTCCCGCCCTTCACGGCGAAATTGTCCACGATCACGATACAGCGCACCCCGGCCACATGGCCGATCCCGGCAATAGCCCCGGCCCCGGCCCCGGTGCCGTCCTTGTCGCCATAGCGCTTCCAGCCGGCCAGCGCGCAAAGTTCCAGCCAGGGCGCGCCGGGGTCCAAGAGCAGCGCCAGCCGGTCGCGCGGCAGCAGCATCCCGCGCTTGGCATAGCGCCCCCGCGCCGCCTCGGCTGCATCCTCCACCGCCGCCTCGATCGCGCGTACCATGGCCAGCGCCTCGTCCATCCGGGCGGCATTACCGGCGAAATCGGCAGTCCCCGGGCCCGCCTGTGCCTCCAGCACCGCCATGCGCTGCCCCCTCATCTTGCCCCAAATACTCTGGGGGAGGCCGCGCAGCGGTCGGGGGCGAAGCCCCCTGCCCGATCCGCCTCCCCACGGATCGCCGGACGCTAGCAACCGCCTGAAAACCAAGCAAGCACCCGCTTGCATTCCGCAACGTCACGCCTTGTGCGCGCCGACGTCGGCCGCAGACCAAGCGGCCTGAGGCGACGGTCGTCGCGGTGTTGCATACCGATCTGGTTATGGCACCAGGCATACGCGCCCGCGCTCTGGTCAAGTCCGGAAACTGCTGGAAATTTCGCTGGCGGGGCGAGCCTGCTGAGAGGCTGACGGCGTGGTGTCGGCGGCGGTGTATTCGGCGTTAAGGTCCTTCCTGACGGCGGCGATCTGG
>SKNG01000265.1 GCA_007120685.1 Paracoccaceae bacterium
ACTTCTCGCCCTTCGAAGACGGCTCGTAATGATCGTGCGGAATTCCGGACATTAGCTACGCCTCAGCCAAGCTTGATGGTGGTCTCGTCAACGAAGCTGACCACGGGAATATGCAGGTTTTCGGGTGCCGGGCCGCGGCGGATACGGCCGGAGGTGTCGTAATGCGACCCGTGGCAGGGGCAGAACCAGCCGTTGAAATCGCCGGCGCCATCGCCCAGGGGCACGCAGCCCAGATGGGTGCAGACACCGGACATGATCAGCCACTCGCCCGCCTCGTCAGTGGCGCGGTTCTCGTCGCTGGCGTCAGAGCCGGGGCGGTTGGGGTTGCGCGACTGACGGTCGATGCTCAGATCACTGACGGCCACGGCGCGCGCCTCGTCGATCTCTTCCTGCGTGCGGCGGCGAATGAAGACAGGCTTGCCAAGGAAGTTCACGGTCAACTGGCTGCCGACCTCGACCCCGCCGATGTCGACGAAGATCGTCGACAGCGCCTGAACATCGGCGGACGGGTTCATCTGATGCACCAGCGGCCAGGCGGCCGCGCCAGCGGTGACGACGCCGGCACCGGCGGTGGCATAGTACAGGAAATCACGGCGAGTGCCTGCGTTGTCTTCTGCTTGGGACACGAGCGTTCTCCATTAATTGGCCAGGGTGCCGGCACGAATACCGGAACAACCGCAGCGGACTGCGGCCTTCGACCTCGGCTTCTAGCGGCAAAAATAGGCCTGGTCCAGCCGGGTAAATGTGCAAATATGCCGCAGGTAATGCCGGCTCGGCCCGGGCCTGTGCCGGGCGCCGGCGGGGGCTGCGCCATGCGTTCCGGCTCAGGCGGGATCGGGTGGGGCAGTGGCCTGCATGGCGGGGCGCGCGGCGAATCGCGTGAACCAGTCTGTCAACGCCGGGCGCCCCTCGCGCCAGGGCCGGTCGGCAAATCGCAGATCCAGATAACCCAGCGCGCAGCCCAGCGCGATCTGCCCGATGCAGGGCGGGCCGGCCAGATGCCCGGTCCAGCGCGCCTCGGCCGCGTCCAGGCTGCGGGTCACCTTCTCCCACTGGCCCGCCACCCAGTCCGGCCATTGCAGGGGTTGCGGGCGCAGCGCGGTCTCGTAACGCGCGGCCAGCGCAGCATCCATGATGCCGTCGGCAGTGGCTTCCAGCGTCAGCGATTCCCACAGCCGGGGCGGCGCGGGATAGAGCGCGGCACCCGACGGGTCCCGCCCGGCAAGGAAGCGGCAGATCACGCGGCTGTCGTAAAGCGTGCAGCCGTCCGGCCGCTCCAGCGCCGGAATCTTGCCCAGCGGGTTCAGCCCGGTGGGCATCGAGGCGGGGTCGACCGGCGAACCCGCCGCCGGCGACAGTTTGACAGAGCCCAGTTGCCCGGTCTCGTGCAGGACCACCATGACCTTGCGCACATAGGGCGATAGCGGGCTGTGATGAAGCAGCAGCATTGCGTTGCCTCCCTATACGCGGCGGGCGCGCAGCCGCGCCATGAAACCCGCGTCGATCTCGAAACCGCGCTCGCTGCCGGCCAGGGTGATGCGGCGCCGGAAGCGGCCGGTGGCGTTGATCTGCTCACGGTCCGGCGTGCGCGCGGTGGCCAGCCCCTCGGGCATCTCGTCCAGCGCATCCTCGGCGCGCTGGTCGATGCGCGCCGGGCCGGCGCGCCGCGCCAGCCACCAGGCAGCAAGGGCGACTCCGCCGTATTTGAGGGCAACGGGAACCAGGGGGGCAAGGGGCAGGGCCATCGAGTATCTCCTGAGCGGGCCGTCAGAGCGTATCAGCCCCGCGCGGCTTGTCCAGCATCGAGTGGCGCGCTTGACCCCGGCGCACGGTCCGTGTCTGTTCTGTCGGATGGCAAGGCAGGGCAGCAGAAGCAACCGGAAAAAGGCCGCGGCTCCGCGCCGTGCCGGCATGCTGAACCGGCTGGCAGCGGCCATCCGCCGGTTGTCGCGCTGGACACTGGCGACGGTGGGGGTGATCCTGCTTTTGCTGGCCGGCTGGGTGGGGCTTTACCGCTTCATCGACCCGCCGGGCGGGCTTTACATGTGGCAGGAGCATCGCCGCCTGGGCGGGATCACGCAGGAATGGGCACCGATGGAGCGTATTGCGCCGGTGATGGCCCGTTCCGCCGTGGCTGCCGAGGACGCCAATTTCTGCCGTCACTGGGGTTTCGACATGGTGGCGATCCGCGCCGCCATCGATGCCGGCGGGCGGCGCGGCGCCTCCACCATTTCCCAGCAGGTGGTCAAGAACGTGTTCCTGTGGCACGGTCGCTCCTGGCCGCGCAAGGCGCTGGAGGCACTGATGACGCCGATGGTGGAGGTGATCTGGCCGAAGCGCCGGATCCTGGAGGTCTATCTGAACATCGCCGAATTCGACACCGGGGTTTTCGGCGTGCAGGCTGCCGCGCAGCATCACTTCCAGCGCGACGCCACGGCGCTGACGGCGCGGCAGGCGGCGCTGCTGGCGGCGGTGCTGCCGGCGCCGCAAAGCCGTTCCGCGGCGCGGCCGTCGGATTTCGTCCTGCGCCGGGCGCGGTCGATCGAGGACGGCGCCGCCACCATCGCCCGCGACGGGCGCGCGGCCTGCTTCGGCGGTTGAACTTTGGCGCGACAGGCGGCAAGAGGGGGTATTGCCGTCACCGGCCAAGCCAGAGGTCTTTTTCCTGTCATGCTGCGTCTGTTCCACCTGCCGCTTTCGCCCTTCTGCCGCAAGGTTCGCCTGACGCTGGCCGAAAAGCGGCTGGAGGTGGAACTGGTGGAGGAACGTTACTGGGAATCCGGCGCGGATTTCCTGCGCCGCAACCCGGCCGGAAAGGTGCCGATCCTGCGCCACGAGGGCCGCATGCTGGCCGAAAGCCAGGCGATATGCGAGTATCTGGACGAGCTGCACCCCGAGCCGCGCCTGATGCCCACCGACCCGGCCGGACGCTACGAGGCGCGCCGGTTGTGCGCCTGGTTCGACGACAAGTTCCACAACGAGGTGACGGCGAACCTGCTCTATGAGCGGGTGAACAAGAAGATCATGGGACGCGGCTATCCGGATTCGGAGCGTATCAAGACCGGGGCGGCGCGGGTCAAGTATCATCTGGACTACATGCACTGGCTTCTGGAGCATCGCCGCTGGCTGGCGGGCAACACCATGACGCTGGCCGATTTCGCCGCTGCCGCGCATCTGTCTAGCCTGGATTACATTGCCGATGTGGACTGGGGGCGGTCGACGGCGGTGCATGAATGGTATGCGAAAATCAAGTCGCGCCCGGCGTTCCGGCCGCTGCTGGCCGATCAGGTGCCGGGTTTCCCGGCCGCGCGGCATTATGCCGATCTGGATTTCTGAACCGGCGGCGGGGCAAGGGGGCTGTCTGCCCCCCTCTTCGGCTGCGCCGAATTCACCCCCCGAGGATATTTGAAGAGCAAAGAGGGCATGCGGGCTGGCGGGGCCTTCCTGATGCCGGTGGAGGCGGGGCGATGAGTTTCAATACCTTCGGGCGCATGTTCCGGGTCACCACCTGGGGCGAAAGCCACGGGCCGGCGCTGGGTGCCACCGTCGATGGCTGCCCGCCCGGGGTGGCGCTGGACGAGGGGGTTATACAGCCCTGGCTGGACCGGCGGCGGCCCGGGCAGAGCCGTTACACCACCCAGCGGCGCGAGCCGGATGCGGTGGAGATAATGTCAGGGGTTTACGAGGGCCGCACCACCGGCACGCCCCTTCAGTTGATGATCCGCAATACCGACCATCGGTCGAAGGACTATGGCGATATTGCCCAGAGTTTCCGGCCCGGCCATGCCGATCTGACCTATTTCCAGAAATACGGGCTGCGCGATCCGCGCGGGGGCGGGCGATCATCGGCGCGCGAGACGGCGGCGCGGGTGGCTGCCGGCGGCGTGGCGCGGGCGGTGCTGGCGGAGATGGTGCCGGGGCTGCAGGTGTTGGGCTATATGGTGCAGATGGGGCCTCATACGGTGGACCCGGCGCTTTTCGACGAGGCCGAGGTGGCGCGCAACCCGTTCTGGTGCCCCGATGCCGTCGCGGCAGAGGCCTGGGCCCTGGAGCTGGATGCGCTGCGCAAGGCCGGCAATTCGGTGGGTGCCGTGATCGAGGTGGTGGCGCGGGGCGTGCCGGCGGGGTTGGGGGCGCCGGTCTATGGCAAGCTCGACGCCGATCTGGCCGCCACGATGATGTCGATCAATGCCGTCAAGGGGGTGGAAATCGGCGCGGGCTTCGGTGCCGCCGCGCTGACGGGCGTGGAGAATGCCGACGAGATCGCCATGGGGGCGGCGGGACCGGTCTTTGGCTCCAACCACGCAGGCGGGGTTCTGGGCGGCATTTCGACCGGGCAGGACCTGGTGGTGCGCTTTGCTGTCAAGCCGACCTCGTCGATCCTGACGCCGCGCGCGAGCATCACGCGGGATGGCGCCCCCGTTGATCTGGTGACGAAGGGCCGGCATGACCCTTGCGTGGGCATCCGCGCCGTGCCGGTGGGCGAGGCAATGATGGCCTGCGTGCTGCTGGACCACCTGCTGCTGCACCGCGCGCAATGCGGCGAGGGGGTGCGGGGCGTGATCGGAGAGCCCTGAGCGGCGCGCTGTGAGGGTGAGTGGTGGGCGACCCTGGAATCGAACCAGGCATGGGTCTCCCCGGCGGAGTTACAGTCCGCTGCCGCACCTTGCAGCACGTCGCCCGACGCTGCGCGCGGGATAGCGAAGGGCCGGAGGGGCGTCAAGGGCTGTATGCGGCGCCCCCGGGTGGAAGGCGAAAGGGGCAGCCGGAAAGGCGAGGCGATGAAGAAACCGGCTTGGGTGATCGACAAGGAACGCGCCCGGCGCGCGGCGGCGGCGGAGACCGTCTGGCTGTTCGGCCTGCATGCCGTGGCCGATGCGCTGCGCAACCCGGCGCGCAAGCGGTTGCGGCTGGTGGTGACGAAAAACG
>SKNG01000202.1 GCA_007120685.1 Paracoccaceae bacterium
CGGCAGATCGAGCGGCTGGAATGGCTGGCCAAGGAGGCCGATCTGGACCCGGAATTCGCCAGGAAGTTTCTGGCCTTCATCATCTCGGAAGTGATCCGTCACCACGAGCGCATGCAGGGCTGAAAGACACCGAACAACCATTGGGCCGCGCCATGCCGGCGGGGCCGCAACATGCCATCGAGACAGGAGAAAACCATGGCTACCAAGATCAGACTTGCCCGCGGCGGTTCCAAGAAGCGCCCGCATTACGCCATCGTTGTTGCCGACAGCCGGATGCCGCGCGATGGGCGGTTTCTGGAAAAGCTGGGCACCTACAATCCGCTTCTGGCCAAGGACAGCGAGGACCGGGTGAAGATGAACATGGAGCGCGTGCAGTACTGGCTGGATCAGGGCGCGCAGCCGACCGACCGGATCCAGCGGTTTCTGGAAGCCGCGGGGGTGCGCGAGAAGGCGGCGCGCGCCAACATGAGGAAGGCCCAGCCGGGCAAGAAGGCTGTCGAGCGCGCCAAGCAGCGCGCCGAAAAGGCCGAGGCCGCGGCGGCTGAATGAGCGGGGAAGGGGGGCTTTCCGCCCCCCTCTTCGGCTGTGCCGAATTCACCCCCCGAGGATATTTGAAGAGCAAAGAGGGGGCCGGTTTTTTCGGGTCTGCGATGGGCGGCGATCTGATCTGTGTGGGGGCGGTGGCCGGTGCCTTTGGGGTGCGCGGCGAGGTGCGGCTGAAGAGCTTTTGCGCCGAGCCGGGGGATATCGCCCGCTATGGCCCGCTATGGACCGAGGACGGGGCGCGGCGGTTTGGCGTTACGCTGGGCAAGGCCATTCCGAACGGTTTTGCGGCGCGGCTGAGCGGGATCGAGACCCGCGAGGCGGCCGAGGCGCTGCGCGGCACCCGGCTGTGTGCGCCGCGCGCGGTGCTGCCGACCTTGCCCGATGACGAATTCTATCACGCCGATCTGGTGGGGCTGGAGGTGGTCGATACCGGCGGCACCAGGCTGGGCCGGGTGGCGGCGGTGCTGAACCACGGCGCGGGGGATCTGCTGGAGGTGCAGCGCGCGGGCGGGGCGTCGGTATTGCTGCCTTTCACGCGGGCCGTGGTGCCGACCGTTGATCTGGCGGCGGGGCGCCTGGTGGCGGACCCGCCGGAGGGATTGCTGTGAGGCGCTTCTGGCGGCGGGCGCTGCGCTGGTTCCTGCGCCCGGGTCCGGCTGCGGCTGCGGCGGCGCGGGCGCGGCTGGCGGGGCAATGCCGGGTGGCCGCGCAGGATTGTGCAGACTGGGGCGGGCAGGGTGATGAGCGGCAGTGACGCAGCCCCGCCACGCCGGTCGCATGGGCGGTTGAAGCCCGTCGTATCCGTCACACCGCGGGACCTGATGGATGGGCGCAAGCACCGCGTCGGTGCCTGGTGCGCCAAGGTCATCACCCTGATGCCAGAGGTGTTTCCGGGGGTGCTGGGCGCGTCGCTGACCGGGCGGGCACTGGATCAGGGGCTCTGGGCGCTGGATGCCATCGACCTGCGCGTCTTTGGCGAGGGCAAGCACCGCAATGTCGACGATACGCCTGCCGGTGGCGGCGCCGGGATGGTGCTGCGCGCCGATGTCATGGCGCGCGCTCTCGCCGTGGCGCAGGCCGGCGCCCCGGGGCCGGACCGCTGGCCGCTGGTCTATCTGTCTCCCCGCGGCCGCCCCTTCGATCAGGCCATGGCGCGCCGCTTTGCCGCCTGTGAGGGGATCACGCTGGTCTGTGGCCGGTTCGAGGGGCTGGACGAGCGCGCCATCGAGCATTTCGCCATGCAAGAGGTCAGCATCGGCGATTTCGTCCTGACCGGCGGCGAGATCGCCGCGCAGGCGGTGATCGACGCCTGCGTGCGGCTGATCCCGGGCGTTCTGGGCAATGCGCAATCGACCGAGGAGGAGTCCTTCTCGGCCGGTCTGCTGGAGCATCCGCAATACACCCGTCCCGCGCTCTGGCAGGGCCGCGCGATCCCTGAGGTGCTGCTTTCGGGCAACCACGCCGCCATCGCCCGCTGGCGGCGCGAGCAGGCCGAGGCCCTGACACGGGCGCGACGGCCAGACCTGTGGGCGGCGCGCACGCAGGGCCAATGCGAGGCCGATGTCAGGAAGCGGGACGAAAGCTGACCGAACCCACGCTATTGCCCCTTGATTTTCCAGCCCGGTTATGGTGAGAGCGCGCATCCTGTCCGGCACCGTGCGATGGTCCCGGCCTTCTTCGGGCCAGGGAATGCAAGGCACTGGTCATGGAACGGAAAAAGACATGTTTGACCACCTCTGCCGGGGCCGCGCCAGAAGGCGGCGGGCAACCCGAAGGAAGCGCAGAGCAATGGTCAGGCCCAACACGTTGCGGGGAACACCCGCGCCATAGATGAAAGGATATCTGCGATGAACCTGATCGCGCAGATCGAAGCCGAGCAGATTGCAGAGCTTGGCAAGGACATTCCGGATTTCAAGCCCGGCGACACCGTGCGCGTGGGCTACAAGGTGACCGAGGGCACCCGCTCCCGCGTGCAGAACTTCGAGGGCGTTTGCATCGCGCGCTCGGGCGGCATGGGGATTGCGGCGTCCTTCACCGTGCGCAAGATCTCGTTCGGCGAAGGGGTGGAACGGATGTTCCCGCTCTATTCGACGAATATCGATTCGATCACCGTGGTGCGCCGCGGCAAGGTGCGCCGCGCCAAGCTGTATTACCTGCGCGACCGGCGCGGCAAGTCGGCCCGTATTGCCGAAAAGACCAATTATCGCCCGCTGAAAGGCAAAGCGGCCGGCGGCGAAGGCTGAGGAGAGGCGCCATGAAAGACGCAACCCACCCCGAATATCACACGATCAACGTCAAGATGGTCGATGGCACCGTCTTGCAGATGCGCTCGACCTGGGGTGCCGAGGGCGACACGCTGTCGCTGGATATCGACCCCTCGGTGCATCCGGCCTGGACCGGCGGTTCGGCCCGGCTGATGGACACCGGCGGGCGGGTGTCGAAGTTCAAGAACAAATACGCCGGCCTGGGTTTCTGAACCCCGTATCGGCGGCAGTTGGGGGGCGCGGTGAAAGCCGCGCCCCTTTTCGCGCCGCGCGGGGCTGTGGCGCGCAAGCAAATGGGCAGGAGCGCAGGCGGGCATGGCGCATATCATCGTCACCGGCAACGAGAAGGGCGGCACCGGCAAATCGACCACCGCCATGCATCTGGCCACGGCGCTGGCGCGTCAGGGGCACCGGGTGGGGGCGCTGGATCTGGATCTGCGCCAGCGCAGCTTCGGCCGCTATGTGGAAAACCGGCTGGCCTATCAGGCGGCGAAGGGGCTGGAGCTGCCCTCGCCGTGCTATATGCCACTGCCTGCGCTGGACCCCGCCAGCCTGGCGCCGGGCGAGCATATCGAAGACCGTCAGCTGGCCGCCGCCCTGGAGGCGCTGACCGGCGAGAGCGATTTCATCGTCATCGACTGCCCTGGCGCGCATACGCATCTGTCGCGCATCGCGCATGCGCTGGCCGATACGCTGATCACACCGCTCAATGACAGTTTCGTTGATTTCGACCTGCTGGCACGAATCGACCCGGCCTCGGGCAAGGTGCTGGGACCGTCGATCTATTCGGAAATGGTTTGGCAGGCGCGGCAGGGCCGGGCGCGGGCCGGGCTGAAGCCGATCGACTGGGTGGTGCTGCGCAACCGCCTGGGCGCGCAGGCGATGCATAACAAGCGCCGCATGGGCGAGGCGCTGGAAACGCTCGCCCGGCGGATCGGCTTCAGGGTGGCGCCGGGATTTGGCGAGAGAGTGGTCTTTCGCGAACTGTTCCCGCTGGGCCTGACCCTGTTGGACCTGCACGACACCGGAAGCGAATCGCTGTCGATGTCGAATGTCGCGGCCCGGCAGGAGGTGCGCGCACTGCTGTCAGCCCTGCGTCTGCCAGGGGGAAGCGCGCGGGTAACGGGCGGGACAAGGGGCGCGGCCGGTCAAGCCGCCGCCCCGGGCCGGATCACTGCCTGAAGAAACGTCGCTGCGGCAAGCTGCCGGGAAGGGACTTGTGCAGCGCGTCCAGACGATTGTTGAACCGCTCGTCTTCGACTTCCCGCTCATCGGCGAACAGGCCCAGCGGGAAACGCCGGCCGCCGCGGCCGCTGGCAAACGGATTCAAGGGGGGGCGCATGGCATTCTCCTTGGTGTTAAACTGGATTAACGAAACCTTCGTGCGTGGCTGTGGCGAGACTTTGGCGCGAGAGGGTTGTCTTTCGGGCAATTTGCGGTTGCTTCTGTGGCTGCCTGCGCTGGCCCGGGTGTGGGGCAGATGGTGTTGGTCTGGTTGACCGGCCGTTTTGCGACGATAGGTAGGTCGCCATGCTGACGCTTTTGTGGTTCAAGCGCGATCTGCGGGTGTATGACCATCCCGCGCTGGCCTATGCGGCGGCGGCGGGGCCGGTGCTGCCGCTCTACATCGTGGAACCGGAAGCCTGGGCGCAGCCGGATGCCTCGGCCCGGCAATGGTCGTTCGTCGCCGAGACGCTGGCGGCACTGCGCGCCGATCTAGCGGTGCTGGGCCAGCCGCTGTTGATCCGCACTGGCGAGGCGGTCGAGGTGCTGGCGCAGATGCAGGCGCGCTTCGGTTTTCGCCGGCTGGTGTCGCATGAGGAAACCGGCAATGGCTGGAGCTATGCGCGCGACCGCCGGGTGGCGGCCTGGGCGCGGGCGCAGGGCATTGCCTGGGTGGAACTGCCGCAATCGGGCGTGGTGCGGCGGCTGCAGGGGCGAGATGGCTGGTCGAGGCAGCGCGATGCGTTCATGGCGCAGCCACAGGCAGCGCCGCCGGCGGCGCTCGCCCCGGTGGCGCCGGCTTCTGGCGGGATCCCGGGGGCGCGCGCACTCAAGCTAG